>JANXML010000206.1 GCA_025354645.1 Arcicella sp.
ATGGTATTTAAACAATGGAAGTACAGCCTTGGCAACCACCACGGGTTCACTCGTAGTGACGGGCGATGCGGTAGGCACCAAGAATTACACGGTCACTTGTACGACCACCCAGGGATGTATCAGTGGGGCATCAACCCCATCGACGGTAACCGTAGAAGATTATCCAGCGACACCAAGTGCAGTATCAATTGACAAAACGGAGATTTGTATTAAATCAAGTGTAGTATTGAAAGCCACTTGTGGAACCAACGAAACGGCTCAATGGTATGATGGTTCAACGAATCCTTCTACTTTCATTGGTACGGGTGCGAGTTTGACTTACACGCCAACCAGCGTGGGAGACAAAACTTACACCGTAGGGTGTAGAAATAATACAACTACTTGTGAAACCACAATTGATGGTAGAGGTAAAGTATTCTTGAAAGTCTATGCGTTTCCATTATCACCAACCGAAGTGTCAATCAGGTATGCTGATATTTGTTTGGATGAGACGGTGAATTTGAAAGCTAAGTGTGGAGCAAATGAAATGGCACAGTGGTACGAGGGTGCAAACCCTATTGGAACGGGAGTTGATTTTACCTACAAGCCATTAACGATTGGAGCAAAAATATATACAGTAAGATGTAGAAATACCGCAACTACTTGCGAGACCGAAGAAGGTAGCAGAAAATCAGTAAATCTGCAAGTAAATCCAGTTCCAATCGCTCCAACAAAAGTGATTGACGGGTCAAGATGTGATAAAGGAGTTGTCGTATTAACGGCAACTTGTGCTACGGGTGTTCCAGTTTGGTACAGCACGGAAACACCAGCTGTTTTTAAAGCCTTGGGTACATCATTCTCGACAGATATATTATCAAAAACAACAGATTACACAGTTGCCTGTAGAAGTGAAACGTTACCAACAAAGTGTGAAACCCCAGCGGATCAACGCATACGAGTAACGGCTACGATTAATCCAAATTTACCAGCTCCATTGACGGTAACATCAAATGATTCATGTCAAGTGGTTAATGATGATCCAAAGGCTCCAACTTTAATTACATTATCAGCGACTTGTTCAACAGGACAAACGCCACAGTGGTTTAATTCAGCGGGAGTATTGGTTGGAACGGGTAACTCATTTGTTGCCATCATTTTAATTACCACACCATATACAGTGGGTTGTAAAGATGATAAAACGGGTTGTGAAACTTTGGCAGCCAACCGTAAACCAGTCGTGGCAACGGTAATTATTAATGTACAAAATGGAGGGGAAATAAAGGAAAATCAGTCAAGTTGTGGACCATTTACTCCAGCATTGTTAACGAACAAAACACTACCATCAGGTGGAAATAGTACTGTCGAATATATGTGGTTGAAAAACCTTTCGGGTTCAACTGCGTATGACCCTAATGACCACATTAATTGGATTAATGTTTCTATTGTAGCGGGCGAAGGAATGAGTGCTGATTATCAACCAGGAAAAATTACCAGAACGACCTCATTTATTCGTTGTTCAAGAAGTGCTGGTTGTAGAGATTTTGTCGGTGAAACAAACATTGTCGTAATCACCATCAATCCAGTGCCAGATACACCAGGTGATGTTAAATCACCAGCGGGAGTAGTGTGTTTGAACGAAACTTATACATTGAGTGCTACTTGTGCAACGGGTCAAAAGGCTTTTTGGTACGAAGATTCAAAGCCAGCAACGATTTATGATAATGGTTCATCGTTCATAGCAAAAACAGCGGGAGTATTTAATTACACCGCTTATTGCAAAGATGATAAAACAGGTTGTGAAACGGCAGACGCTAACCGAGTAAAACCGAAAGTAACCGTTGTGGATAGACCAGCCGCACCAACCAATGGAAAAGCGGGTGACGGTGAAATCTGTGATGATAAATCTGCTATTTTAACTGCTACGTGTAGTGCAACTTCGCAAACGCCACAATGGTACGACAAAGACCTTAAACCTATTACTAACTTAACGCAAAGTAATTTAACAGAAGGTATTTATACGTATTATGTAGGTTGTAAAGAAACGGGAACGGGTTGTGAAACAGAGGCAGCAAACAGACAAAAAGTATTGTTGAAAGTAAACAAGATACCAGCAGCACCAACGGATCAAAAAATCAGCAAAGGAGACATTTGTTTGGGTGAAACCGTTAGTCTATCTGCCACTTGTGGAGCGAGTCAAACCGTGAAATGGTATGAAGGTAACGTTTTACTTGGGTCGGTAACGAGTGGTAGTTTCTCTTACAAACCAGATTTAGCGGTTGCTCATACCTACAGCGTGGGTTGTCAGGATAATACCAATCCAACCAAATGTGAAACTGACCCTACAAAACGTACAATCGTAACCCTACAAGTAAATACCATCCCAGCCGCTCCAACAGCAGCAACGGGCGGAGCAATTTGTGGTTCGGGAACGATTAAATTAACTGCCACTTGTACTACGGGTATTCCAGTTTGGTATGAAGCAGCAACAGGTTTTGCGGGTGGTGTTACAGGAACTCCTTATGAAGTGACCGTAACAGCGAATAAGCCATACTACGTTGCTTGTAGAAGTACCACAAGTCCAACATTCTGTGAGTCACCAGAAGGAACTCGTCTAAAAGCGGACGTTATATTCAACAACAACCCAACACCAACAGCATCGGCATCACCGAATGGCATTTGTGTGGGTGGAAAAATAACGTTGAAGGTTAATGAAACTTGGGCAAAGTATGAATGGAAAGATTCAAAAGGATTCGCCGCTGGAACAACACAAAGTATAGATATTAATAACATCGTAACATCGCAAGGTGGCATTTATACCGTAACGGTTACAGCCGCAGGTAATTGTACGGCAAGTACAACAGTAAATGTAACCGTTAATACTAATCCTTCGGTAACGGCTTCGGTACTTGATAATACGGTTTGTCAACAATCAACGATTAAATTAGAAAGTTCGGCAAAGGCAGGAACGGGTACTATTTCATCGTACAGTTGGACAGGACCAGCTGCCTTCACGGGTGCAACTACGCAAAACGTTGATATTCCAAACGCAACGGAATCGTTAGAGGGAAATTACGTAGTAAAAGTTACTGACAGCAACAACTGTACAGCCATTTCACAAGTAAACGTAGTGATTAACCCTTTACCAACCGCAACGGCAATCAGCAAAGGTGGCAACACGATTTGTCTTGGTTCAGCCCTTATGCTTGAAGCGAGTGGTGCGGGTGTTGGTGGTTCATATTTGTGGACAGGACCTGGTGCTGGATTCCCAACAACAACCCAAAATCCAACAATTGCCACAACAACGGCAACAAGTGCAGGAACGTATAATGTGACGATTACGGATGCTAACGGTTGTACAGCAACCACTGCCGTCGTAATCAAAATAGATAAGTGTTTAAGAATCGGTAATTTAGTTTGGGAAGATACCAACAACAACGGAACAAAAGATGCAACGGAAACGGGTGTTGCAACTGTAAAAGTTGAATTATATAAAGCCAATTCAGACGGAACATTAGGAGCATTTGTTGCGACTAAAAACACTGATGCAACGGGTAGTTATTCATTTGAGAGTTTAGAACCAGGTGATTATATCGTTCAGATTACTGCCCCAACGGGTTATAAATCTTCAACGGGAACAAACGGTTCTTTAACAGGAGCTTTTGAACCAGCGAAAGATGTTGATGTAGTAGTTGCCGATAATCAAGATAGAGGTAACACCGTTGGAACGAGTCAGGTAATTCAATCATTACCAATTACGTTGAACAACTTTACAGAACCAGACGCAACCGTAGATGGTGATGATAACAACGGAAACTTAACGGTAGATTTTGGTATCTATCAACCAAGTAGAATTGGAGATTTAGTATTCGACGACATCAACAGAAACGGACAGCAAGATGCAGGAGATGCGGGCGTAGATGGAATTAAAGTTAATTTATACGATTCAGCAAATCCATTAGTTGTAGTTGCAACAACTGTAACAACGGGTGGTGGTAAGTATTTATTCGATAACTTAAAACCAGGTACTTACGTAGTTGAATTTGACAAAACGACATTACCAAACGATAAGCAGTTTACCACGAAAAATCAAGGTTCAGACGTAACTGACAGTGATGCA
Source organism: Arcicella sp. (assembly GCA_025354645.1). GTDB lineage: Bacteria > Bacteroidota > Bacteroidia > Cytophagales > Spirosomataceae > Arcicella. Next base: position 4,097 of record JANXML010000206.1, read on the forward strand.
GATGCAACAACGGGTAAATCTGACCCAATCGTTTTGGGTGTTGCACAAACCATTTTGACGGTTGATGCGGGTATTCAATGTCCATTGCCAAACTTAACGGCAACCACCACCACAAAAGATGTTTGTGTAGGCGGAACCATTAAATTATCAGCAACGGGTGGAAAAGCCTACGCATGGACTGGTCCAGGATTTGGCGGAGCGGCAACTGCTGATGTAACTATCAATAATGCAGTACCAGGAAACTCGGGTGTTTATAGTGTAACGGTAACAGCTGATAATAAATGTAATGCAACTGCCTTTGCCACAGTATTGGTAACGGTAAATGCAAACCCAACGGTTAGTGCAACGGGTGCATTAGTTTGTACGGAAGAAACCATTAATTTGACAGCAGCAGGTAACGGAACATTCTTGTGGTCGGGTCCAGCAACGTTTGATAGAACGTTACAAAATCCAAGCATCGCCAATGCGACTATCGCAAATAGAGGTGTTTATACCGTAACCGTAACAAACGGAGCGATTGGAGCAACTTGTAGCACTTCAACAACCGTAAACGTAACAGTAGTTGAACGTCCAGCAGGACCAACGGATACGAATTTGAATAAAGGTAATCTTTGTTTGGATGAGAGTTTAAGTTTGTCGGGTAAGTGTCCAGTAGGAACAAAAATTAAGTGGTATCAATCAAATGGAACAACGGAATTAGTGGTTTCACAAAATTTCAAACCAGGTCCAGTTGGTACTTATACTTACATCGGAGTTTGTAAGAACGATGATGCAAAAGGTTGCGAAACCACAAACAGTCTTCGTGCAACGGTTATCGTGAAAGTGGATGATTTCCCTGCGGCAGTTCAACCTGAGCTAAAAAGAGGTAAAATTTGTTTAGGTGAATCAGCAAGTTTGAGTGCGAATTGTGGAACTAACCAAAAAGCCGTTTGGTACATTGGAAATGCTACAACGCCTTACACAGATAGCCTAACATTTACACCAAAGATTGCTAAGACTTATGTATATTTTGTAAGTTGTAAATCAACAACGGGAGCCTTCTGTGAAACACCAGTGGATAAGCGTTTGTCGATAGATTTAATTGTTAATGAAAACCCAACAGCATTGGCAAAAGTAGCTGATAACACTGTTTGTATTGGTTCAACCATTAAGTTGATTGGTGAAGGAAACGGAGGCACTTTCGTGTGGACAGGACCAGGTATCAGTTCGACAACGGCACAGGAAGTATCAATTCCAAATGCAGTTACAGCAAATGATGGGGTTTATACTTTAACCGTGGGTAACAGCAATAGTTGTACGACTACTTCAACGGTGAGAGTGACTATCCAGAAAAACCCAACGGTATCAATTACTCAACCAGCGGCAGTTTGTGCGGGTGGAACGGTGAACTTTATAACAACCACAACGACCCCAGAAACAGGCAGTTCAATTGCCAGTTACACATGGTCGGGCGTGGGATCACCAGCCTTTACGCCAACAATTAAAGACCCAAGTATTCTAAATGCAGGATTAGACCGCAATGGTGTGTTCAAGGTAATCGTAACGGATAATAACAGTTGTACGGCTCAGGCAACCACATCGGTAACGGTGTACGCTCTACCAACGGCAACAGCAATCAATAACTCGCCAGTGTGTACGGGTGCTGAATTGAAGTTGAAAGCAACGGGTGGCGTAAGTTATTTGTGGGCAGGTCCAGCGGGAGTTGTTTTCGATAATACCTCAGCCGAACCAATTATCACAGTAACCAACAATGAAATCCAGAAAGGGATTTATACGGTAACAGTCAAAAACATTAACGGATGTACTTCAACGGCAACGACGGAAGTAGTAATCCAGAAATGTTTGAAATTGGGTGATTTAGTTTGGAATGATGTAAACAATAACGGTAAAAAAGATGCAAGTGAAGTAGGTATCAAAGACGTAAAAGTTGAATTATTCAGAGCGAAAGCGGGAGTAATCGACGGAGCGGCAATTGCTACACAACCAACTGATGCGAGCGGTAACTATAAATTCTTAGGTTTAGACCCAGGTGATTATATCGTTCAAATTACTGCCCCAGCGGGTTACAAATCATCAACGGGAACGAATGGCTCAATATTAGGAGATTATGAACCAGCGAAAGATGTTGATTTAGTATTAGCAAATAATGAAGACCGAGGAACAACGGTTGGAATAACGCAAGTAATTCAATCAATGGCAGTAACCTTGACGAACTTAGGTGAGCCAGATGTTGCGGTTGATACAGATGATACGAATGGAAACTTGACGGTAGATTTCGGTATCTATCAACCAGGTTCAATTGGAGACTTAGTCTTTGAAGATTTAGATAGAAACGGACAGCAAGGCGGAACGGAACCAGGTATAATAGGAATCAAAGTTAATTTGTATGATTCATCAAGCCCAACGGTTCCAGTAGCTACTACGACAACCGACAAAGACGGTAAGTATTTATTCAGTAACCTGAAACCAGATACTTACGTAGTTGAATTTGTGAAGTTATCTTTACCAGATAACAAACAATTCACTACAAAAAATCAAGGAGCTGATGCAACCGACAGTGATGCAGATGCAGGAAGCGGTAATTCTGACCCAATAGTTTTAGGAATTGCTGAGAATAATTTAACGGTAGATGCGGGTATTCAATGTCCATTGCCAACGGTTTCAGCCACAACGACAACAGAAAAAGTGTGTGTAGGTGGAACAATCTTGTTGAAATCTACGGTAAGCACAACGCCTGGCGTGAAAGCATACTCGTGGACTGGACCTGGCTATACAGGCGGAACCACTGCCGATGTAACCATTACGAATGCGGTACTTGTTAACTCAGGAGTTTACACCGTAACCGTAACTGCCAACAGCATTTGTTTAGCAACGGCAACTTCAACAGTAGCAGTAATTGTAAATCCAAATCCTTCGGCGAAAGCCACGGGTGCGGTAGTTTGCGAAGGTGAAACGATTAAATTAAAAGCAGAAGGAAACGGTACATACGCTTGGACTAAAATTAATCCAGTAAGTACTTTCAGTTCAAGTGATGTTGAACCAACAGTAACAACGAATGCTTTAACATCGGATGCAGGTATTTATCAATTAATCGTTAAAACGGGCGAAAGTTGTACGGCAATTGCTACCACAACAGTAGTGGTTAATACACGTCCAGCCGTACCAACGGAGACTACTAAGAGTGGTAACATTTGTGACGGTGAAAGCATGAGTTTATCAGGTAAATGTGGACCAGGTGAAAGTATTAAATGGTACAAAGGAACCGTAGCATTATCATTTGCTGAAACCCAAAACTTCAAACCAGGTCCAGTTAGTACGTATGTGTATTCAGGTGTATGTAAGAATACATCTACACTTTGCGAAACTTTCGATAACAAGAAAGTTGATGTGACGATAAAAGTGGATGCGATTCCAAATGCCGTTCAACCAACCATTAAAGATAATACTACTGGCGAAATATGTTTTGGTGAAACCATAAACTTAATTGCTAAATGTGCTGACGGTCAGAATGCATTGTGGTACTTAAATACGCCAACTGGAAGTCCAGTAACAATCTTGTCTTTCAAACCTGAATTAGGTGATTACAAATTCTATGTAAGTTGTAAATCAGATAATGGAGCAAGATGTGAAACGCCTGAGAATAAGCGATTGTTTGTAGCCTTGAAGGTGAAAGACAATCCAACGGCAACGGCAACAGTCACTAAGGACAGAGTGTGTACGGGTGGAACCATTGAATTGATAGGTGGAGGAAACGGAACAACGTTTGTGTGGACGGGACCAGCAGGATTAAATAAAACGGGTCAAACACAGTCAATTCCAAATGCAGTTACTGCAAACGAAGGAACTTATACCTTGACGGTAACAAGTGGTGGTGGTTGTTCAACAACGGCAACCGTGAAAGTAGATGTCTTGTTAAATCCAACGGTTACAGCAACAACACAAAAAGCAGTTTGTGTGGGTGAGACCGTAAAACTAAGCTCAAACACAACGACCCCAGAAACGGGAAGTTCAATTGCGAGTTATGCTTGGACAGGCGTAGGAACACCAGCCTTTACACCAACGGTACAAAATCCAGAGATTTTGAATGCTCAATTAGACCGCAATGGAGTATTTAAGGTAATTGTAACGGATAATAACCTTTGTACTGCCGTAGCAACAACGACTGTAACAGTTTACGCTTTACCAACGCCAACGGCAAGTAGCAACACGCCAATCTGTACGGGTAATGAGTTGAAATTATCAGTCACGGAATTTGTAGGAGGAAGTTATTTATGGACTGCCAAAGGTTCATTCACAGGTTCAACTGTGAGAGAGCCAGTCATTCCAGTAACGACCACTGGAAACACAGGCGTCTATACGGTGACAGTGACTAACGCAAACGGTTGTACTGCCATAGCAACAACCAACGTAACGGTTGCAAATTGCTTGAAATTAGGTGATTTAGTATTTGAAGATAAGAATAACAACGGTAAGCAAGATGCGGGTGAAACAGGTATTGCTGATGTGAAAGTTGAGTTGTTTAAGGCAAATTCAGACGGCACCTTAGGAGCATCGGCGGCAACCGCACAAAACACAAAAGCCGACGGTTTGTATTCATTCGGTAATCTTGAACCAGGTGATTACATTGTTCAAATCACTGCCCCAACGGGATATATTTCATCAACGGGAATCAACGGAAAAGCCAAAGGACCTAACGAGCCAGCGATTGATCCAGATGATAACGTAAATGGTGACGACAACGGAACAACCGTAGGAACAACGCAAGTAATTCAATCAAAAGCCATTACATTGACAAACTTCGGTGAGCCAATTACGGACGGAGATTCGGATAACAATTCTAACTTAACGGTTGATTTCGGTTTATTCAAACCAAGTAAAATTGGGGATTTTGTCTTCTTCGATAAAAATCGTGATGGCATTCAAGATGCGGGTGAAAGTGGAGTTGCTGGGGTGACGGTCAAATTGTTTGACGGCACAACTTTATTAGCAACCACTGTAACGGACAAAGACGGACTTTATAAATTTGACACCTTGGGAACAGGTACATACACGGTTGAATTTGTTAAATCAACGTTGCCAGCGAGTTATGTATTCTCTCCAAAAGGTGCAACAACGAATGATAAAGACAGTGATGCAGATGCCGACGGTAAAACAGCCCCAATCGTTATCAGCGTACCAGGTTCAAGCAACACGACGATTGATGCAGGCGTAAATTGTCCAGCGGCAGTGGTGGCTTCATTAGTATCTGATAAAGACAAATACTGTGAGAATCAGCCAATTAAGTTTACGTTGGAATTACAAGCAAGTCCAACGGTAGGTGGAAAATCTTACTCATGGTCAGGTCCAGGATTTAGTTCAACGGAACAAAATCCAATCATTGCCAGTGCGAAATTGACAAATAAAGGAACGTACACGGTAACAATAACGGCTGCTAATGATTGTAATGCAACCACAACGGCAACGATTGCCGTCATCGTAAACGCTCTACCAACGGCAAGTGCCACGGGTGCAGTAGTTTGTGAGGGCGAGAAAATTACGTTAGTTGGAAAAGGAAGCGGAACAGCATTCGCTTGGACGAAAGTTAGTGGTGCAGGAACATACACTTCAAACATTGCAGAACCAACGGTAACAACAAATGCAGCTACAACCGATGCAGGAATTTACCAAGTGGTAGTAACCAACGGAAGCGGATGTTCAGCTTCGGCAACAACGGAAGTGAAAGTAAATGTTCGCCCAGCAGGACCAACGGATGCAAAAATTAGCAAAGGTATAATTTGTGACGATGAGCAAATCAATTTAACTGGAAAATGTCCAAACGGTCAAACCGTGAAATGGTATAACGCCATTGACAATTCACCAAGAACTGTTTTGACCTTCGATCCAGGAGTAGCGGGTGGCACATACAGTTACTATGCAACGTGTACAGTCGATGCCACAACTTGTGAATCATCAACCTTACAACGAGTAACGGTATCAGTTACAGTAGAGAAATTCCCAGACGCAGTTCAACCAGAATTGACAAACAAAGGAGTAGTTTGTGATGGTGAGACGGTAAGTTTGAGTGCCAATTGTGGTTCGGGAACTGAACCAGTTTGGTATTTCAAAGACGCAACAACACCATACATAGGCGTTACGACCAACATCAAACAAGGCGTTGGAACTTACATATACTTTGTCAGTTGTAAATCGAAAACGGGAGCCTTCTGCGAAACACCAGAAGCAAGTCGTAAATCAGTAATCTTAACGGTTAAGAAAAATCCAGTAGCAACCGCAACGGTGAAAGACAATACAGTTTGTGTTGGTTCAACGATTCAATTAGAAGGTGGAGAAGATAACCAAACGTATGCTTGGACGGGACCAGTAGGTTCAGGTTTCACGAGTTCAGAACAAAAACCAAATATTCCAAATGCCATTGGTAAATACACGGGTAATTATACCTTAGTAGTAACCAACGGTGGAAGTTGTACGGCAAATGCGGTAGTGAGCGTAACGGTTTTAGTAAATCCAATCGTAACTGCCACGGGAGCTACGGTTTGTGTGAATGATCCAATTGAATTGACATCAACGCCAAACTTGACGGGAACGACTACGGGTAATGCAGTGAAAACTTACGCATGGAAAGGACCAAATGGTTACAAAGAAAGTATCCAAAATCCAACGATTGCCAAAGCAACAACTGATAACAACGGAGTTTACACGGTAACAATTACGGATAACAACGGCTGTACTGCCGTAGCCTACGCAACGGTGAAAGTCAATATTCTACCAACGCCAACGGCAAGCAGCAACACGCCAATCTGTACGGGTAATCCATTGAACTTATCCGTAACGGAATACGTAGGAGGTACTTATTCATGGTCGGCGAAGGGTTCATTCTCTGGTTCAACGTTGAGAGAGCCAAGCATTCCAGTAACAACTACTGCCAATGCAGGTGCTTACACGGTAACGGTGAAAGATGCCAATCAATGTACTGCCATCGTAACAACCGAAGTGAAAGTAGAGAATTGCTTGAAATTGGGTGATTTGGTTTGGAATGATGTAAATAATAACGGTAAGAAAGATGCAGATGAGTTAGGTATCAAAGATGTTAAAGTTGAATTGTTCAAAGCGAAAGCTGGAATAATCGACGGAGCAGTAATTGCAACCTTATCAACCGATGCAAGCGGTAATTATAAATTTGAAGGCTTAGAGCCAGGTGATTACATCGTTCAAATTACAGCCCCAACGGGTTATAAATCATCAACTGGAACGAATGGCTCGGCAACGGGACCGAACGAACCAGCGATTGACCCAGATGATAATGTGAATAATGATGATAATGGAACAACCGTAACAGGTCAAACCATTCAATCAAAAGCCATCACATTGACTAATGGAGGTGAACCAATTAATGATGGAGACACGGATAACAACTCGAACTTAACAGTAGATTTCGGTCTATTCAAACCAGGTTCAATTGGAGATTTCGT
>JANXML010000262.1 GCA_025354645.1 Arcicella sp.
TTGAAATCATAAATTTAATTTATTTTAATAATTAGGTTATGGAAAGAAAACTAAGAACAAGTAAACAAAAACTAAGAACAAAAATTCTTTCATTTAAAATTATGAAAAGATGAATAGTGCAGAATTAATTTCGTCGTTTGCGGATTTTGCAAAAGAAAAAAACATTGATCGTCCAACGATGATACAGGTGCTGGAAGAAGTTTTCCGCACCATGATTCGTAAGAGATACGGTACTGATGAAAACTTTGACGTAATCATCAACCCTGAAAGTGGCGACTTAGAAATGTGGCGTACCCGTGAAATTGTTGATGATAATTCAGAAGACATCTGGGATTACGATAAAATACCCTTAGAAGAAGCAAAGAAAATTGAACCCGATTTTGAAATTGGGGAAGAAGTTGCAGAACTCATCAAATTAGAAGATTTTGGACGTAGAATCGTTCAGACGGCTCGCCAGACGCTTATCCAGAAAGTTAAAGATTTGGAAAAAGAAGGACTTTTTGAAAAATATAAGGATTTGGTTGGTGAGATGGTATCGGGAGATGTTTATCAGATTATTGGAAAAGAATTTATTATTACAGACCAAGAAGGCAATGAATTGACCCTTCCAAAATCTGAGATGATTCAGAAAGACCGTTTCAAGAAAGGTGAACCCGTGAAAGCGGTCATCCATAAAGTTGACATGAACAACGGAACACCAAAGATTATTCTTTCGAGAGTTTCTCCTGTGTTCTTGGAACGCTTATTTGAACAAGAAATTCCAGAGATTTACGATGGTCAAATCATGATTCGTAAAATTGTGCGTGAGCCTGGCGAGCGTGCAAAAGTAGCCGTAGAATCGTATGACGACCGTATTGATCCCGTGGGAGCTTGCGTGGGTATGAAGGGTTCTCGTATTCACGGGATTGTTCGTGAGTTACAAAATGAGAATATTGACGTGATAAATTACACTGAAAATCTTGAACTGTTGGTTGGTCGTGCTTTAAGCCCAGCCAAAGTAAGTTCGATGAAGATTGACAAAGAGAAAAGACGGATTGCGGTGTATTTACAACCAGACCAAGTATCGTTGGCAATTGGAAAAGGTGGACAAAACATTAAATTGGCAGGGAAGTTAGTAGGTTATGAATTAGACGTTTACCGTGATATTAAAGAATCAGAGGTGGATGATGAAGATGTGGACTTAACAGAATTCTCTGACGAAATCGAAGATTGGGTAATTCTTGAATTACACAAAATCGGTTTAGATACAGCCAAACAAGTGTTGGCATTGGATGGCGAAGAGTTAATTCGTCGTACTGAACTTGAAGAAGAAACGGTGAACGATATTTTAACAATCCTACGTTCCGAGTTTGAATAAGCTTAAAAAGTAATTGTGTGATAGAGTGACTGAGTGTATCGACCCATTTAGTTTTCCCACCCAATTATTTCGACTCAGTCACTCTAACACACAATTATAAAATAACATCATAGAAAAGTATCAATTAACAAGTATGACAGAAGATAAAATGATGCGTTTGAGCCTTGTGGCAAAGCAAATTGGCGTGGGTACCTCAACCATCGTACAAAAGCTCTCTGTTCAAGGTCATAAGGTTGAGAATAACCCAAATGCCAAATTAAATTTTGAACAACTGAAAATCGTAGCCAAAGAATTTGGAGCGGGAAGTCTTTTGCAAGAATCCGCCCCAGTTCCACAAAAGGCTGCGGAGGAAGATGTTTTTGTCCCTGCGAAAAGACAGGACGAAGATTATATGCCTCTATATTCAAGAAACACGCCTAAAAATGAGCCTGTTGCAGTTGTTACAGAGACACCGAAAGTAGAGAAAACAGCCGAGCCTGAGAAAATTGAAGCAAAAGCCGAAGTTGTTCCAGCAAAATCTGTTGTGGCAGAAGCACCAAAAACCGTTGAGCCTGTGAAGGTCGAAGAGGCGAAACCAGTGGTGGTTGAAGCACCAAAAGCCGTTGAGCCTGTGAAAGTTCAAGAGGCGAAACCAGTTGAACAACCAAAAGCGGTTGAGCAAGTGAAAGCCGAGGAAGCAAAACCAGTGGTGGCTGAAACACCAAAAGCCGTTGAGCCTGTGAAGGTTGAAGAAGCAAAACCAGTAAATGTTCAAGCAACAAAATCTGTGGATACTCCAAGAACTCAACCAAATGTTCAAAACGGACAGCAAGGTGGAGGTCAGAGAAATGATAACCAAAACAGACCACAAGGCGGTCAAGGGAATAATAACCAAAATCAGCCAAGACAACAAGGTGGAGGACAGGGGAATAATAACCAAAACAGACAACAAGGTGGCGGTCAGGGGAATAATAACCAAAACAGACAACAAGGTGGTGGTCAAGGAGGTAATAATCCAAGACAACAAAGAGATAGCCAGCCAATAAGACCGCAGGGAGGCATTGATCAAGTGCTTCCAAGTCGTCAAGCCATTGGAACGCCCGTTGGTGTTGGGAACATTAAGCCTACACAACCGCAACAGCCTGTTGATAACAGAGGAGGAGTCCAGAAATTAGGTCGTAATGATGCCATTCCAGATGATACTTCGTCGGTTGAATTAATTGAAGCGAAAGGTGAGCAATTACGTGGATTAAAGGTTTTGGGTAAAATTGAATTACCCGTTGAAACACCACGTGGAGGCAACAATCGCAATAATAATAACAATAAGAAGAAACGTAAACGGATTGATAAACCAGGGGGAGCTAAAGTTACGGAAACAGAAATCCGTAATGAAAGAGGTGTTCCTCGTCCGAAAAAGGATGGAACTCCTGTTGATCCAAATGCTCCAAAACCAGCGAATACTGGAACGGGAACTAATACTGGAAATAGACCAAATACGCCAGGACAGGGTGGTAATAATCATAGACCAGGAGGACACAGTCCAAATTATAAAGGTAATAAAGGTAATCCAAATACGAGTGCTAATCCTGGGGCTAAACCAGTTCCGAAAGGAGAAGTAACTGAAAAGCAAATTCAAGACCAAATTAAGGCAACTATGGCTCGTCTGCAAGGACAGTCGAACAAGTCGAATTTTGGGGCGAAGGAACGTCGTGAGAAACGTAAATTCCGTGCGGATAGAAATGAGCAACGTCAATTAGCGGATGATGAAGAAGCAAAAGTATTAAAGGTAACTGAATATATTTCAGCTTCTGAATTGGCTTCCTTAATGGATGTTTCGATTAACGAAGTAATCTCGGCTTGTATGAGTTTGGGTATGTTTATTTCGATAAATCAACGCCTTGAAGCGGACGTAATTGCTTTGATTACGGAGGAATTTGGATTTGAAGTACAATTCGTATCGGCAGAAGAAGAAATTGAATCAGTCATTGCTGATGAAATTGATTTACCAGAAGATTTATTACCAAGAGCCCCAATTGTAACGATTATGGGTCACGTTGATCATGGTAAAACCTCTCTACTTGATTATATCCGTCGTGCGAAAGTTGCGGCAGGTGAAGCGGGTGGAATTACCCAACACATCGGAGCCTATTCAGTAAAGCAAGACGATGGCAGAAGAGTAACATTCTTGGATACACCTGGTCACGAGGCATTTACAGCCATGCGTGCAAGGGGTGCGAAAGTGACAGACGTTGCCATTATTGTGATTGCGGCGGATGATGCCGTGATGCCACAAACCGAGGAAGCCATCAATCATGCGATGGTTGCGGGTGTGCCGATTGTGTTTGCGTTCTCGAAAGTGGACAAGCCAGGAGCCAATACGGAAAAAATTCGTGAACAATTATCCATCAAAAATATCCTTGTGGAAGAATGGGGTGGTAAATACCAAACGCAAGAGATTTCGTCTAAATCAGGAGCGGGCGTTAATGAATTATTAGAGAAAGTATTGCTTGAAGCTGAATTATTAGACTTGAAAGCAAACGGAAATAAACGTGCCATTGGAACGGTTGTGGAAGCATCTTTGGATAAAGGTCGTGGATATGTTGCCAATATTTTGGTACAAGCTGGAACATTGAAAGTCGGTGATATGATGCTTGCAGGAGCTCACTACGGACGTGTAAAAGCGATGTTTGATTACCGTGGAAATAAATTAAAAGAAGCAGGACCATCAATTCCAGTACAGGTTTTAGGTTTGGGTGGAGCCCCAGCGGCGGGTGATAAGTTGAGCGTAATGGAAAATGAGCGTGATGCACGTGAAATTGCCAACAAACGTGAACAAATTATTCGTGAGCAATCTTTACGTTCTCGTAAGCACATTACGTTGGAAGAAATTGGTCGTCGTAAGGCAATTGGTACTTTCAAAGAATTGAACGTAATTGTGAAAGGAGACGTGGATGGTTCAGTAGAAGCCTTATCGGATTCGTTATTGAAACTATCAACGGAAGAAGTTCAAGTAAGAATTATCCACAAAGGTGTTGGACAAGTTTCAGAATCAGACGTGTTGTTGGCTTCGGCTTCCGATGCCGTGATTGTGGCGTTCCAGGTTCGTCCGAGCGTGAATGCTCGTCGTTTGGCGGATAACGAACAAATCGAAATTCGTACTTATTCGATTATCTATCAAGCAATTGATGATGTTCGTGATGCGATGGAAGGTTTATTAGCTCCTAAGTTTGAGGAAGTTATTACGGCAAATATTGAAGTTCGTGAGGTTTATAAAATTACGAAAGTTGGAACCGTTGCAGGTTCTTATGTATTGGATGGAACGGTGAAACGTTCAGATAAAATACGTATTATTCGTGATTTCGTGGTGGTTCACGAAGGAGAAATTTCAGCCTTGAAACGTTTCAAAGACGATGTGGCGAGTGTGAAATTTGGCTACGAATGTGGTTTGTCAATTAAGAATTTCAACGATATTGAAATTGGCGACGTGGTTGAATGTTATGAGTTGAAAGAATTGAAACGGACTTTGTAGGTAAGTACAAGACGTTATTTGAAATAAAAAATGCCCCTGTCGAAAGATTGGGGCATTTTTTGTTGAAATTCCATTTTATTTTACGAACGCTTACGCTGAAATCAAAAACTTTCCTTAACATTACAATATGATTAAATAAAAGAGAAATCAACATATTATTAGCGTTTAAACTAAAATTCCTGTAATCTGAAAGTCGAAAATTAAGTACACAGGGAGTAAAGTTCAAAACGTCACGTATAGCGTGGCGTTACTTTACTTTGTGTACAGGGCTTCGACTCCCTCAGATTACAGGTAAGTGTAGCGTTTCACGCTTTTTCTATGTCTAAAATTTAAATAACCAAATCGCCATGAAAAAAATCTACTTGACCACCAACTTATTGGTCTTCACCGTTTTATCTTTTGCCCAACAAATACCCAAAGATTCTTTAAAAAAGAATCCATCCCCGTCCGCTTTAACCCAAAGTGATGTTAATAAATTACAACCCCAAATTACGCCTAAATCTCCCAATGTTTCGGGTTTAGAAAGACACGGTGATTATCCCGTTAGTATGTATTCTGGATTAGTGTCCATTGACATTCCACTTTACGAAATTAGAGTCGGAAACTTAGTAGTACCTATAAAACTATCTTACCATGCCAGCGGCAACAAAGTCAATGATAACGCTTCTTGGGTAGGAATGGGTTGGAGTTTAATGGGCGATTATACCCTTTCCCGCAATGTGAGGGGACAAGCTGATGAAAATGACTTTGGCAATAATAATAGTCTTTTACAAAATAATTTACCCTTACTTCAACAATTTACCTCTTGTTTAACTACTCAATTGAAATCAGATTTTAATCAATATATCAATTTTGGGAAAGATGCTGAACGAGATATTTTCACCTACCATACGCCTAACAAAAGTAACTCTTTTATCCTAACCCCAAACCAAGGCACCATTTGGCAAGAATCCGATAAAAGTATTTTTTCTTACACGGGAGCTTTGCAAAATCCAACTCTAATTGATGAAAGCGGGACAAAATATGTCTATGGAAATCCAGAAACTACGGTATCTTCCCTAACGGGTTCAGGTGCGTTTAGTGCTTGGCATTTAACTCAGATTCAAGGAGTAAAAGCGACGGATAAAATTCAATTCTCTTATCAGTCTAATGGGGTACTTGCTTTTACAGGTGAGAACATAGATTCAGAAGTCTATAATACGGATATTATTGGGGCATCAGCATCTACGGTCTCTGGGGGCTTTCAAGGCATATTTACTTCTACTGATTCCCCTGGGGTTTCCTCTGAATTATTGAAACAAATCATCTTCCCAATGGGAAAGGTGGTCTTTGTATCAAGTGTTGCTAATCGTTTAGATAATTTGGGTAAATCATTAGATAGTATCAAAGTCTATGGTTACAACGTTACTACGAATACTTATAGTCTTATTAAAAAAATTGCTCTCAAATATGTCTATAAACAGCGTTTAGGTTCCTATACGGGCGATGTTGTATTATTTTTGGATAAAGTAAATTTAGTGGCAAATGATAACACTTTATTAGGTTCGTATAGCCTTTCTTATAACAATAGTGAGTCTCTCCCAGCCACTACTTCCAGAGCCAAAGATTTTTGGGGATATGCTAATGGACAAACCAATAATACAACCTTAATTCCTGCCTTCTCCTTTACAACACCTGTCTATGTCCCTGCACAACAAACTTTTAATATAGGGGGTGGGAATAGAGATGTAAATGCCCTTACATCACAGGCTTGGATATTGCAAAGAATTACTTTTCCAACGGGTGGTTATACTAACTTTATCTATGAAAACAATCAATATCAAGACAGCAATGGACAACACTTGGCGGGTGGCTTACGAATAAAACAAATTGTTAGTAATGATAATGTCAGTAATGCTACCACAAAAACGTATAAATACGGTGCAGCAGAATCGGGAAACGGAACCATAAGAAGTTTAGCCCATCAATATTATTCAACCGTTCAAAGAATAAAACATCCATCTTTGGATTCAAAAGACCCCGATTATTTCTATAATTCTCGTTCTTTTTCATCGGCACTTACCCATGCCATAAATGCCAATGAAGGGAGTCCCATGACTTATCCAATCGTTACAGAATACGAAGATAACGGCACGGGAACAAATGGCAAGACCATTTATACTTTTAAAGATGATGCTTCCGATGATTTAATCACCATTCCTTCTAACGGAAAATCTGCTCAAAGAAACCGTCATTGGAATCGTGGACAACTACTTTCTAAAATAACCTACGGAGCGGATGGCAAGAAAAAATACGAACAAATTAATACTTATTTAACCCTTGAAAATGGATTATCGCCAACATTAGGTTACTTGATTGGTCAATCAGAAATTCGTCAAAATGGGGTTTCTCCTAACCCATCGGGGTGCTATATAGACGATGATAACTTTGACCCTATAAATCCTATCATTTGGAATTATGGTTTGGTCAAACAAATTTCTTCGATTGAAAATTACTACGACAATGTGGACATGACGAAGTTTACCACCAAGAAATCCGAAACGGCTTATAGTACGATTCATTATCAACCTACCGAAATGAAAGAGTATGTTTCTAATCGTATCGTATTAGGAAAACTCCTTTGGTATCCCCAAGATTTTAAGGTAGTTCCCGCAACTGCCACCGTCACGGGCGAAGTGTTAGCCCTGCGGAGTTTACAACAACGTAATATTTTAACATCTGTCATTGAAGAAATTGATTATCGTAAAGATTTATTAGCTCTCCCGTTGCCTGATGCACCGCAATTGCAAATTACGGGCGGTAAATTTATGACTTTTGAAACGATTGCATCGTCTGGTATTGAAAAAGCCATTGTTCCCAAAACGGTTTCTTTAACGGAATGTATCTGGAATACGTTTCTGAACGCTAATAATACTATCAATTTCACGCCTGCCACGGGTTTGTTTAATCCCGCCACTCATACCAGCACGATTCCCAGAAATATCAATCATAAACTCCGCATTTATTTTGATACCTACGATGCAGATGGCAATTTAACCACCTTCCATCAAAGCGATGGAGCAACCACAAAATACAACTACACCACCACCAGTAATGATGGCTTGTCATTCGTCTATCCAATGAGTGAAATCCAAAATTATGTATTTCCTAATCCGCTGGGACTTAAAGCCTTAACGAGCAATTTCTCCTTTACCATTCCCCATTTAGGAATGTCGGATATGACTGACCAAAGCGGTCTGAAAACCTATTTTGAGTATGATACTTTTGGTCGTTTATTTCAAATTAAAGACCATAACAGTAAAATTGTAAAAAAGTATCAATATCAATACTAAGGATTGCGGAGTTTGGAGTTTGGAGTTTGGATTGCGGAATTAGAAAACAATCTATCATCCTGCCCATCCTTAAATCCTGTTTAAACATTTAAAATCATGAAATTCAAGCTATATATTTTTCGATTTATTGTATTATTTATTTTCCATTGCTTCCTCTCACAACAAACCCACGCTCAACTCTCGGGCGTTGGTTTACGGAGCTATGTTTTGGAACAAACACCCCGTGAACCGCTTACAACGCTCACCAATTCAACGGTTTATACTTCAGTACAAACTACGTTGAGTTACATTGATGGGCTTGGGCGACCCTTACAAACCGTCATCGTCAGAGGGTCGGGCGATGGCACAAAAGACGTAATTGGTACGACTGCCATTTATGATAATTTTGGGAGAAATTTTAAGAATTTTTTACCCATTCCTAACAGTACCGCAGGAGGAGCATACTTAGCTAACCCGCAAACCTTAGGAGGTGCTTTTTATGGAGACACGCACCCCTATACAGAAGTAACTACTTTCGATAATTCACCGCTCAACCGTCCCATTGAAAGTTTTGGAGCGGGGCAAAATTGGCGAGTTACAGGAAATACTAAACCCGTGAATCGTCAATATAATATTCCTGCCCCCAATACCGTCATTTATTTTCAAGCGGGTTTAGCAGGAATTGGGGCGAATACTTCTTCGGCTTCAAAAGAACAAAAAGCCACAAATTTAGCCAAAGGAATTTCGTACGAATTTGATGGAATTACGGCGGCTGATTATACCCAAGATTCGACCAATGCCCCTAATGCTGCCCCAACGCTTCGTTATTACGGAGCCAATGATTTAACCATGACCACTTCTACGAGCGAAAGAGGTAAGAAAATTATTGAATACCGTGATTTGCAAGACCGAGTAATTAGAAAGGATGTGGAAGTGAGTACCGACACAACCCTGACGGTTCATTACGTCTATGATATTTTTGAGAGATTGGCGTATGTAATTCCGCCCGAAGCCTATAAATTGTTTAGTAACAGCAAGTTAAGCATTTCGGAAACGGATGCCGAATTTAAGGAATTAATCTTTTCGTATAGATACGATGAGCGGGGTAGACAAATTAGAAAGCATATTCTTGGGGCGGGGTGGACGGAAATTTGCTATGACCTTTTGGACAGACCCACCATGAGCCAAGACCCGCAGGAAGCCGCTAAAACAACCAAACAATGGCAATTTTTGAAATATGATGCCTTTGGGCGGGTTATAGAAAACGGTCTGACGGACTCCTACAACAGCTCCGACCGTGAGGCTTTGCAAACGGCTTTCAACGGCATCACCACGCCCTACGAACGCCGCACGACCACGGGTTTGTTGTACAGTAATACCAGTTATCCCAATAGCGTTATCACGACGGATGCACAAGTGATGAAGGTGAATTATTTTGATGATTATGTAAACGTGGTACCTACGGGTTTGGGGTTTTTGACGGGTACGGGCGGTGATGAACCGTTTAGCCAAACCCAAATGGACGGATTATTAGTGAGTTCCAAAGAACGAAACTTAGAAACCAACGTACTTTACACAAGCACCATGTATTATGACGACCGCAAGCGAATGGTGAATAGTAATTCAGAAAATCACGTGGGCGGAAAAGACTGCATAAACCTCAATTACAGCTTTACGGGCGAGATTTTGAAGGCAAGAAAAGTACATGATAAAGGGACGATAGCCAGTACAATTTTGGAGCTTTCGGAATATAATTACGACCATTTAGGGCGGAAAGTTCGCTACGTTTATAATGGAAAACCCATTGCAAAATATGAATATGACGATATTGGACGTTTAATCAATAAGAAATTTTCACCTTCGGGAACAACGCAGAGTTCCAAACAAACGGGCAATTGGACGGATGTAAGCACTTGGTTATCAGGGCTTTTACCTTCATCTAATGATAATGTAACTATCAGTACGGGGCATACAGTTACTATATCAAGCGGTCAGATTGCGGGGGCGGGTACGTTGAATGATAGAGGAATATTACGAAATTTTGGTACGTTGAACATGGGTAAATTTAGTACAACGGATTTGTATAATCAGAGTTTTCAATATAAAATTCGAGGTAATTTAAGTGGTTACAATTTGGATGCTTCGGGGAATTTGACGAACTCACTTTTTTCAATGAAATTGAGTTATGAGGATGCAAATTTTTATGATGGAAATATTGGAAAACAAGAATGGAAATCAAGTATTGATAACGTAACTCGTTCATTCACATATCGTTACGATGGAGCAAGCCGTATAAAATCGGGAGTATATGCAGGTAAAGTAGGTGAAAACTACACCCTTGCAGACGTTAC
>JANXML010000274.1 GCA_025354645.1 Arcicella sp.
TGAGAACTACAAATTTCAGCCTTTTTTTATTAATTCTAATTTTTCATCGGGTAGAGTAGCAAATGAGATATGATGATAAGGAGAAATTTCACAATTATTTAAAAAATGTATCTAAAAATTTGAAGAGATATTTTAGTTTTATTTCTATCCAAGAAATAGAAGAGATTAGACCTCTTGAAGATTTTATCAGAGATAGATACTTCAAAATTATTGAGAAAACTGAGTTACACGAGCAACACCAAAGAGAAAATAAAATTATTATTTCAAAATATGTTCCTGTTGTATCAAATTTAGAAGCAACTTCAATAACATTTGAAAAACACCGTACTGAATCCGACATGATTTCACCTATTGATGAATTACTCTATAATGACTTTATAGACATGATGGTAGGCAAAGACCGAAAAAGTAAAGAGGTTAAATTTGATAAGTTAATGAAAAAAATGCCAAAAGGTTCTGTAATAATTAATGATGGAAAGTACAAATGGAACTCAGATTTTTTCATAGAAACTTATAAAGTAGCTCAAAATAAACCACAAAACTATATATACGCATTTTTCATTATTTGCTTAGACGAAGGTTATATATCCCTTGAAGAATTATCCCCAATCAAATCTATAAGAGAAGTGCAAATCAAAGATAGAATTAGCATTACATTTCAAGAGAAAGATATTTCATATAGGCGATTTAGAGATTATGAAATTATTCAAATGAAAAAAGATAAAATACATTACTTTAAACCATTTGAGGGGCTTATTTCTTCTGAAAAGGTGAAAAAATCCTGAAAGAAACCTGATTATGAGTAGGTGAGTAAATGAAATTACAAAAAACACCTCCAAATTTGTACCATCAAATCAAAACAAACAAAACACAGTTAAACACGATTCAGATGGAAACAAATACAATGAAAGATGTAACAAACCACCGTATGATTGATATTACTTCGTTAGAATTTATTAATCAGATTGCTCAAATACTGCCAAAGGTTTTAAACTTAAAGCAATCCGATGATAATGAGTTTATTGATGATACTCAGGTTACGCAAATGCTTGGTATAAAAAAAGCTACTTTGCATAGTTTGACAAGTAAACGTATTTTGACGTACTATCAGCCTTGTAAAGCTAACTTATTCAAAAAGGCTGATGTTTTAGCTTTTATTGAGTCTTCAAAGAGACCAAATAGGGCTGAAATAACCGAAAGTGCAGAGAATTATTTAATTGAAAAAGACAAAGTAAAAAATCGTATTTCGAGAAGAGATAGAACTTGGACAAAAAGTAAAACGGCTTAGAAGTTCGTACCTCCTAAGCCGTTCATAAAATTTTAAATTTCTTAACCATTTCATAAATTAAGTAATTTCAGTAGCAAATCTAAAAAATTAAACTGAGATTACAAGCAACTTGTATGAAAAAAAATCTCAGCAACTTCAATTGTATGGCTTGCTTATGGGCAAGAATATCCCCCTGTCAAAATCAGATAGTTTTCTTTAATTCAGCGTAAGACTTTGTCATTTTTAACAGACAGAAAAGGCTCTCTTACGTATGACGTTAGCGTTCAGAGCATAATCATGTCCAATTTATGGGATTCATGTTCCTTACTGAAAAAGGATTTTTAGTGAGACAGTATAACTATGTCCCATCCAAAATTTAATAATTCAAATTGTGGTGAATAATACTATTCTCTTGAACTATTCTCTTGTGAATTCTCAATTGAATCAAAAGAACAAGAGAATCAAAAGAATCAAAAGAATATTTTTTTTACTTGATTATAAGCAAGAGAATAGTAGTTTTTCGCTCAAAATTTTCAAAAATGAAGGAGATTTCCAATATTAAAAATAATACCGCTGGTGCTTGTCCAACTCAAAGTCTCTTTAAGTATGTTTTTAAGTATAACCACGAATTAGGTGGAAGTCCAAAATATCCGCAAGTCGCTTATTCCCACGACTTTATCAATGAGAAGAAGCAATTTAGAAAAGGCATTGAACCAGATTTTAAGCATAAATGGAGAGAATTTGTTGAAGACATAGATTTTGATGATGATGTTTTTAAATGGTTTGCGAATGTTTATCCAATTAAAGGCAAAGACTTGACTTTGGTTTATGTGGGGAATATTGAAATGCAAGAAATTAGAAAGAAAATCAATGGTGATGAAAATATTAAAAACGCTATAATTAGTCTTTGTAATAAGCACTGTATTTTTTGGAATAAGATTCAAGAGCAGTCTCCATTTGGGAAAGATGTAAAATGTGATTTGACTCCAAAATTCTATCCACAAGTAGAAAAGCTGAATGGAATGGCGGCTTGTGTTAATTACTGGATTAAGCACCTGACTGACAGAGGTTTACGTGAGATACAAGTCTATGATAACTTAATGAATACATCTCAGAATCTCATTAAGACAATTGAAATTCAGCAAAATAAAGTTTCTTAATTAACAGTTGCCTATTGGCAATAAAAACTATGTACTTCATAATCAAATCAATTCATCGAGAAACTCCCATTTGGGAAGGCAAATCATTCTGTGAAAACACATATAGAGCAAAAATCTATTTTTCATTCACAGAGGCAGTAGCTGCCTTATCAAGCTACTGGTTCAATAGCTATGTCGAAAATAGAGATAATAGAGAGGTTAAAATTATTCCATTATCTGAGACACGAAAAGATAAACTTATTAAAGAAAATAAGATTCGATTTTAGTGTATTTGAACCAATCTTTTTTCCCCTTTTGTAATAATATTTTTGTGTTATGAAACCGACAAAGGAACTCGTTATTAAGCTATTTGAGAAGAAAAATAGAAAAAGAAGAGCTATGCTATATCAGCTTTTTGAAGGTCATTTTTCATTAAACGTTACTGCGTTATTCTTGGCAGAAATGATTTCATCAGAATTGGAAGCAGATTCTGAATTAATATCGGCGGATGATATTTATTTTATAAGACAATATTATCATAACAAAACTCCAACAAAAAAAGGTGGAAACTTATCAATTATTCCAAGTAAAAAGGTAGAGAACATTATTCCAGAAGACGAAAAATCAGTAGAATCTGATGAACTTGTATGGACAGATATTGATGCACTGCCACAAAAAAATAAATTTAGACAAATCAAATAAATCATGAAAAAACAACAGATGAACGTAATAATTTCAAATAAAGGCGGGTGCGGCAAGTCAACCCTTTTTTATTTATTTGCCATAGCTAAAAAACATAATCCAACTACACTTTTCGTAGATTGTGACTTTCAAACAGAAACCTCTACACGTCAAGTTGCCCCTTTTTTAGAGCCATCACAGTTTCAAGCCTTAAAATTAGTTGATGAAAGAAATGTACTCCAAAGAGATAAAATCGTTGCTTTCTGGGAAAATTTGAGTATTACTCCAAATGTTGAGTGTTTTATGGATTTTGGTAGTGCTGAAAGTGAAGGTTTACTTCATTTGATAGAAGACGATGTTCCTTTTGTCGAATTTGCCAATGCAGTAAATCAAGAATTTGTTTTTAATGTGGTAGTTGCTGGCGGAGCAGCATACAAGGCTTGCGTTAATTATCTTATCAAACTTCATTCAATTCTGAAAAGCAGGTTCAAAATCGTAGTGTATGCTAATTCGACATCTTTTAGTCAGTTTCCAGAGCTTCATAAAGAGCTTCATAACAATATTAAGAAAATGAGTAATACGGAGATTGTTGATTGGGGTGATATTCAGCCATCGACTTTTATCGGAACTCAAATTCTTGATAACATCCGCAGAGGCGGAGATTTATCTAATCTTTCAATTGGTCCAAAATTAAAACTTATCCGTGAACTAAAAACCAATTTTAATTATGAGCAAGAAGACAGTATCTAATGAGCAGTTGATAAGAATTAAGGCAAAGTATGAAGCTAAATTCGGAATTAGCCTTGATATGTGGTCTGCGATGAATCTTGCTATGCTGGAAGAATCGTCTCTGAGTATTTTAGAAAAAATTGAAGAGGCAAATTTAACGGTTAAAGGAGCATCGGAAAAGATAAAAGCCGAGGTAAAACAATATCATTTCAAAAATAAATGGGAAGCATTTTATCACAGTTTTGGTCTGTACTCAATTCCTTCTTTGTGTGTATTTGGTATAGCATTATTGATATACTCTTATCTAACTACAATACAGACATATCAAGAACAAAAACAATTTCTCGCAAGCTACGACAAGACTTTTATTTACCGAGAAATTATACAATTTGGTAAAATAGTAGAACTGGATAATCATAAATACTTGGTTCTGAAAAACATTCCTGAAAAGAAGCCAACAGTTACTTATGGAAAAGAGGCTTGTTACGTTAAGAAGGATAATTTGATATACGTCCCTCTTAAATCAAACAAATGATTTATGAAAAAATTTAAATTATTGAACGTTTCTAAAAATTTCTAAAACAAACGAGAAGTTTCAACAAATTACAAGAAGTTTCAACAAATTTCGAGAATGGTATTGGTCTGTTCAGAAGTAAGCTATCGCCTACGACTCGGATAAATATCCGATTTCGTAGGCGACTTGCAAGGGGGAAGCCCCCTTAACCCCCAATATTCGCTTATAGCTCATATTTCTTACAAAAAAGTTATGGAAACTAAAACTAAGGGTCGTCCGAAAAAAGACGAAAATAAAGTTAAACTTACCCATTATTCTGTTTGGGTAACTCCAAAAGAGAAGGAATTATTGGATATTGAAATAGAAAAATCGAACCTTTCAGCATCTCAATTTTTTGTTGTCTTAGCTCTCAATTCACCCATTAAAAGACCTAAAAAGAAGAGCCTACCACAGATTGTAGCAGATAAAATTACAAACTTGGAAAAGCTAAGTGGGCTACTTTCCTTATCAGCTTTGAAGGCAAAAGATAAAGAAATGATTGCTGACGATTGGCGTGAAAGTAGTCAGAATATTCGTTTTCTTTCTAAAATTATTACAGCATGGATTTTTGAGGATTTGGAATTTCCGCAACATCGGAAGTTATTAGAAATTAACTCTCCAAAATTAGAAGGATTGTATTCTTACTTGAAATCAATTTTGCCTGAGAATGAAAATAAAAAATCAGTTTTGGAAATCGTAGGAGGTCTTTATCATAAAAATCTTGAAACTCTCAAAGAATACGATGCTCATTTTGAATTTAATGAATTACCCAAAGATATTTCTTCAATTGTTTGGGAAAGTAAGGAAAGCGAAACTCATTTATCAGTTCACAGGCAAATTACTGATTTGATTCTCTCATTTGTTGAACAGTCAAAACAATGATAGGAAAAGTAACACTTGGCAATTATGCAAAAGGAATACTTGAATATTGCTATTACGAAAAAGTATTAACAAAAGATGATTTGGGCAATGCCGAGGTAAGAGGTGAAATCATTTACCTGCAAAACTTAGCCTTGAAATCATTATCAAATGGTCAAATGGATATAAATTATCTGGCTAAACAATTTGAAGAAAATTCAAATAGAAATCCAAATTTATCAAAACCAGTTTGGCATCAATCATTCAGTTTTGAGAAAGATGAGATACTTACAAATGAGAATATTCAACATATAACGGAAGATTTTTGTGAGGAATTTGGGTTCAAGAATAATCAAGTTATATCGGTAAAGCACTCAGATACGGAGCACCCCCATTTTCACATTGTGGCTAATCGGGTTGATAGTAGAGGGAAGAATACCGCTGACCATTTTCATAATTATATGCGTACAGGTCTTTTTTGCAGGAAAATGGAGGAGAAATATGGTTTTAATATTGCTCCTCAAATGCACATCTTGGAGAAGGACAAATCGAATTTAGCTTCCCAAAGTAAAATAGCCGAAGCCATGAGAAGTAAGATAGATGCTCGAATAGTTAAGGTTTCATCATTAAATGAATTGAAAATTGCCCTGAAAAAAGATGGAATTAAAACAGATATTGGACGTGGGATTGCATTTACTTTAAAAGATAAAGGAGTAACATTTAAGGGTTCAAAACTTGGTAGAGATTATTCCAAACAAAAGATTGAAGAACGCATCCAAGAGCAAGTACAAACCCGACAATTGGAAAGCGAGCAAATTCCTAAGAAATCAGAAGATGAATTGAAAGAAGAAAATCAGGATATTCAGTTCAAAGAAAAAGAGGAATTTGAAAAGGCTAATAACTTAAAAATCAATACCCCTCAAAGTGGTCATGCGAACGTAAAAGACGCTGAGTTATCGAAAGATATTCGTTCCATTGAGGAAAAGAAAAAAGACCAGCAAAGGCGAATGGGTGGAATGAGTCTATAATTTATTCTGTCTTTGCCTTTGATATTAAATAATTAATTTTTAACATTGCGAAGAATATAAACGATAAAAAAAGAAAAGTTTTAATTAAGAAAATATATTGCGTTTAAACTAAAATTCCTGTACCAGAAATCGGGAAAATTTCCTCAGTACGCACAGGTTGTAAAGTTGAAAACGTCACGTTCAAAGCGTGACGTTACTTTACTCGTGTGTATGGGCTTTGCCGAGCCTCTGGTGCATAGTAGAGCTAACGTTCACGCTTTTTTGTGTTCAATCCACTCACTAATATTTCAGTCCATCCCCAATATTAATCCCTAATTCTTCCTTTTTAAATTGTCATTTCCTTCGCACTAACCCGAAAGAAAATGATTATTAATCGCAAAATCCAGCTTGACTTTACCATCAAAAATAGAGAAAGTCAAAATGAAATCTGGAAAATTCTCAGAAAGCTCAATTACAGTGTTTTTCAAGCATCGAATGAAATAGTAAACAGCCAATTTTTCAATGAGGTGTATTTATTTAGACAACACGTTTCTGATTACAAGTTTATTGACGAAGAAATGAAATCGCTTAAAAAGCAATTCGCTCAAAAAACAACTTCGCTGGAAGAAAAAAAAGAAATTCTATATGTGCTAACGAGAGACAAAATTGTAAAAGAGAGAATTAATGAAGCGAGATACGAACATTTCAAAAAAGAATTTGATATTGGTATTCAACACAGTAGCTATGATGTAATTAAGCAATTGTACCCTGAAATTCCACCAAAGATTAGAGCGGCACTTAACTATCGAATTTTTACGGATTTTAAAAGAGATTTATTAGCAGTTAAAAATGGACTCATAACACTAAGGACCTATCGGAAAAATATTCCTATTCCATTCACCGTTGATGCCCTAAAAATTAGCATTGATGAAAGAAATCGGTTTGTTCTTAAATGGTTGTTAGGGATTAATTTTTACCTGCATTTTGGAAAAGATGATAGTAAAAATCAAGAAATTGTCTTAAAAATATTGAGTGGAGAATACAAGGCAGGAATTTCATCAATCCAGATAAAAGATGATAAAGTCTTTTTGCTTCTTTCGGTGAATATTCCAAATAAGAGCCCCAAAGGATTTAATCCAGATATTGCAGTAGGAGTCGATTTAGGCATAACCATTCCAGCCTATTGTGCTTTGTCGGTAGGGAAAGGTCGAGTGGCGTTAGGACATAGCAACGATTTTTTGCGTGTTCGACTCCAAATGCAAGCACGGAGAAAACGCTTAAATAAGTCCATGACACTTACACAAGGCGGAAAAGGGAAGAACAAAAAGTTGAAAGTTCTGGATAAAATAAAGGAATGTGAGAGAAATTTTGTCAATACTTATAATCACAATATCAGCAAAAAAGTCATTGAGTTTGCAGAAAAAAATGGAGCAGGAATAATCAAATTAGAGTTTTTAACAGGTATTGGGCAAGTAGATAGAAATAAACCAAAATTGAGGAATTGGTCATTTTATGAGTTGCAAACTATGATAAAATACAAAGCAGAACGAGCAGGAATTAAGATTTTGTTTGTGGATGCTTATCATACCAGTACGCAATGTGGGAATTGTGGCAACCATGAACCTAAACAGAGAATAGACCAGACGACTTTTGTTTGTAAGAATCCTAACTGTGGAAATTTTAGCAAGAAGGTATCGGCAGATTATAATGCCGCCCTCAATATTGCAAAAAGTAAAAAAATGGTAAGTAGTAGGTTGGAAACGCAATCTTTTCAAGAGCAAAATATCAATAACTAACGTTGATTACGGGCTGTTCTAAGTCCGAAGGGGGAGGTTCAGAAACACTCCTTAACTCATGGGCTTTTAGAGTTATGGGATAGAACCAAAGGGGAAAGTTTTATAATTAAGAAAAGAAGATTTTACCGAGTAGGCACTTGCTTATTTGGTAAATCTTGACCCTTAAAATTATTCAATGTCATCATTTTTAATTTAGCCATGCAACGAATTGATAACCTCATACTAAAAATTCAACAACACAACTACGAAGGGTTTTGGCTCATTTTGATTGCCTTGATAGGAATTACAATGGGCTATTCAAGCAATTGGGTCAGTGGTTTTTGGGAAAGTCTTATCTTAATGGCATTTATGATAGGCTATATCTTACTGTGTATTAGACTCTTATACTGATATATTCAAGAAAATCTATGAAAACGATTACTCTACCCGATGAAAAATTAGAATTAATAAAAAAAGGCTGAAATTTGTAGTTCTCAAGCAACAAAAACAGCCTTTAATGAAAAATATCATCAGTAGTAAAATTAGAAATTTATTTTCAGAAATCCCATTGGCTAAGA
>JANXML010000311.1 GCA_025354645.1 Arcicella sp.
GTTTTTAAAATTAAAAAATATGACAATTAAAATTCATACCATTTCACCTCAAAAAGTCAAGTTGATTAATAAAATTTTAATTGCTGGAAATTATACTTTCAATGAAAAGGATGAGGAAATAGAAAAAAATGATTTAACCACGGAAAATTTTCGTTCTATGATTAATAGTAGAAAACCACAAATGCTTGGAAAAACTTTGCAAAATTTATGATAGGTAAAATATCTCCACTTGAAATTATTGAAGCAAACTTTTTCTTTCCCAATGAAGGAGTATTTAAGCCACATCCTGTTTTGATCGTATCAACGAGCGAACTTTTTGAGGAAGAGGAAATATTTTATGGTGTTTTAATGACAACAAAGAACATTATACCAAAATATACTATTAAAATTGAGCCAACTTGGTTAACAAAACAAACAAATAAGGATGGATATTTTGCAACTCACTTTATGCAAATCTTTACGATGGCTGATGTGACAAAACGGTCTAATACGTTTCTAAAAAGTGAATATTTTGATAGAATTAAATCTAAAATTATTAACTCAGTTTTCTATGAAATCTAAAAAAATATATGAAGTTGTAATCGACAATCCAAAGTCGTTAAAAGCATTTGGAGAATTAATGATTTTACTTGGTTTTGAGGAAAAAACAAAAAATCAGTTTATTGAAAAAAGTAAAATTTCAAAAAAGTAGAATAAAAAACGCCAATCAAATCATTGATTGGCGTTCTCATTATAAACTCAAAAATCTATCCTAAATATGTTTTCAATGCCTTGCTTCTTGAAGTATGACGCAAACGACGAATGGCTTTTTCTTTGATTTGACGTACACGCTCACGTGTAAGATTGAATTTCTCACCAATTTCTTCCAAAGTCATGGCGTGTTCTCCGTTCAAACCAAAATAAAGTGTAACTACATCCGCCTCACGTTGTGTCAAAGTTGATAATGCTCTTTGAACTTCCCTACGTAAAGAATCATTAATCAAACCTGAATCTGGCTTATCTTCTCCATCATTTTCTAAAACATCTAACAGCGAATTTTCTTCTCCTTGAACAAAAGGGGCATCCATCGAAACGTGACGACCTGAGATTTTCAACGTATCAACCACTTCACCCGTGGAAATCTCTAAAACCTCCGCTAATTCTTCTGGGGTTGGCTCACGCTCAAATTTTTGTTCTAATTCTGAAAACGTTTTCGAGATTTTATTCAACGAACCTACACGATTCAACGGCAAACGTACAATACGAGATTGTTCTGCCAAAGCCTGTAAAATTGATTGACGAATCCACCAAACTGCATAAGAAATAAACTTAAATCCACGGGTTTCATCAAAACGTTGAGCCGCTTTAATTAATCCTAAATTTCCTTCATTGATAAGGTCGCCGAGGCTAAGTCCTTGATTTTGATACTGTTTCGCCACGGATACCACAAATCGAAGGTTCGCTTTTGTGAGTCTTTCCAAAGATAATTGGTCTCCGTCACGAATTTTTTGAGCTAAAATAACTTCCTCCTCTGGTGTCAATAAATCCACCTTGCCGATTTCTTGTAGATACTTGTCAAGTGACTGACTTTCTCGGTTAGTAATCTGTTTACTAATTTTTAGCTGTCTCATAATTTTTTAAATGGTTAACAAACCGCTTACTTATTTTAAAATGTGATTGAAGAGTTCTTTACTTTAAAAATACACAAAACCAAACAACTACAAAAGCACAATAAGTACAAATTATAATTGTTTGGAATGAAAATATCTTAAAACTATCTTGTATATAAACTATAACGTAATATATCTCAGATTTGTTCTATTTGGCTTCTGGCTTAAGTAAAAGAGCCTTTCTCGACAAACGGAATTTACCCGTTTTCTTATCCACTTCAATCAATTTCACTTTCACTTGCTCGCCAATTTGAAGAACTCCCTCAACGGTTTCTAAACGCTCCCACTTAATTTCAGAGATATGTAAAAGTCCGTCTTTACCTGGTAGAAACTCAACGAAAGCACCAAATGGCATGATTGATTTCACAACCCCATCATAAATTTCGCCTTCTTCTGGAATCATCACGATGCCTTTCACCATCGAAACGGCTTTATCCATTGACTCTTTATTAGCAGAGAAAATTGATACATAACCACCATCTGGTTTTTCTTCAATCGTAACAGTTGCCCCTGATTGCTTCTGAATATCTTGAACAACTTTTCCACCAGGTCCAATTACTGCTCCAATTTGCTCTTTCATAATTTTAATTACGACTGCACGTGGAGTTTGTGGTTTCAAATCAGCTCTTGGTTCAGCAATTGCTTCCTTCATCTTACCCAAGATATGTAAACGTCCTTGTTTTGCTTGATTCAGTGCTTCCACCAAAACATCATAAGAAAGTCCATCTACTTTAATATCCATTTGGCAAGCCGTAATCCCTTTTTCTGTACCAGTTACCTTGAAATCCATATCTCCTAAATGGTCTTCATCACCCAAAATATCAGAAAGAACGGCATATTTACCCGTTTTTGGATCAGAAATTAAACCCATCGCAATTCCAGAAACTGGTGCTGAAATTTTAATACCTGCATCCATCAACGCCAATGTTCCCGCACAAACCGTTGCCATAGAAGACGAACCATTTGATTCAAGGATATCTGAAACTATACGAATTGTATAAGGATTATCAACATCGGCAGGCAATACTTTTTTCAAAGCACGCATTGCTAAATTACCATGTCCAACTTCACGACGACCTGGACCTCTATTTGGTTTCACTTCACCCGTTGAAAATCCTGGAAAATTATAATGCAACATAAAACGATTATATCCAGAAACCATTGCTGAATCAATCATTTGCTCATCCATTTTTGTACCCAAGGTTACAGTAGTCAATGATTGTGTTTCACCACGGGTAAATACTGCTGAACCGTGTGGAGAAGGTAAATAATCAATTTCACAAGTGATTTGACGGATTTCATCTAATTTACGACCATCCAAACGGAAACGTTCAGTAATCACCATTTGGCGAACCGCTTCTTTCTCAATATCATGGAAATAAGTTTTCGCTAATGTTTTATTCACTGTCGAATCTTCTGGTAAAGCATCAAAATATTCTGCCTCAACTGCTTTGAACGATTCTCTACGACCATTTTTACTTGGATTGGCTAATTTAGCAACGGCATAAAATTTATCGAAATAATTTTCAGTTAAAGATTTTCTTAATTCCTCATCGTGTGTTTCGTGACTGTAAACACGCTTCTCAGTTTTACCAGCTTCAATTGTTAATTCAACCAAAGCCGCACATTGAATTTTGATTGATTCATGAGCAAGTCTCAATGCTGTCAACATATCCTCTTCCGAACACTCCATCATTTCACCTTCCACCATCAAAATATCGTTAGCGTTTGCCGCCACTAATAATTCCATTTCGGCATTAACGATTTGAGCAATGGTTGGGTTAACAATAAATTCACCTTTGATTTTGGCTACACGAACCTCAGAAATTGGTCCGTTAAAAGGAATATCCGAAACCGCTAAACAAGCCGCTGCGGCTAATCCTGCAAAAGAATCTGGTGAAATTGTATCATCCGATGAAATCATGGTGATAGCAACTTGCGTATCTGCATGATAATCAGAAGGAAAAGTTGGGCGTAAAGCTCTGTCAACCAAACGACTCACTAATATTTCATAATCTGAAAGTCTTGCTTCACGGCGAAGAAATCCGCCTGGAATTTTACCTGCCGAAGCAAATTTTTCTTGATAATCAACTGATAATGGAAGAAAATCAACGCCTTCTTTTGCATAATTGGCAGACACTACGGTCGCCAACAACATCATGTTTCCGCTTCTCACGACCACAGAACCATCCGCCTGTTTTGCGAGTTTACCCGTTTCAATGGAAATTTCTTTACCATCGGGCATTGTTATTTTTTTCGTTATTACGTTAAACGACATATTTTTTTAGATTTTACCTTGTATATAGTTCTAATCAAAGAACAGACTGTAAAAGGCATTTGTTGGAATTGAATCGTAAATTTCTTTCTTGTCAATCATTAATTATCATGTTAAAGCGTAGAGAAATTGACAATTAAACATTAACGAGTTTCCAAAGAGAGGAAAGAAAAAGTAGGCAATTGAAACAATTGCCTACCAAAAATACTATTTTCTGATGCCGAGTTCGACAATGATAGTACGGTAACGAGAGATTTCTGTTTTGATTAGATAATCCAACAAAGCTCTACGCTTTCCAACTAATTTCAAAAGACCGAAACGAGTCGAGTGATCTTTTTTGTTTTTCTTTAAGTGTTCAGTCAAATGATTGATCCTGAAAGT
>JANXML010000323.1 GCA_025354645.1 Arcicella sp.
TTCTATAATTGGATTCAACAAAAAACAAATATTCACATTGCCTCAAAAGTCAGGTCTGAAAATGGACTATTCGTCCATATTTACGCTAAATTGGTTGCGGCTGTCCTACTTTTACTTGATTTTTAACCCGTAATTCGCATACATTATTAAATATTAATAATAGCAGTATAACGGATATTCAAGGAATAGTTCTAATAGACGAAATAGAGACACATTTACACATAGATTTACAGAAAAAAATATTACCATTCTTGACAAATTTCTTTCCCAAAATTCAATTCATTGTAACTACCCATTCACCTTTTGTTTTGAATTCTATTGAAAATGCAGTAGTTTTTGATTTGGAGAAAAAGATTTTAGTAGAAGATATGACGGGTTATTCTATTAACTCTATCGTAGAAAGTTACTTTGATTCTGATAATTATTCAACGGTTGTGAAAGAAAAGGTTGTTGAGTATGAAAGTTTATTAAATAAAGAAGATTTGAATGAAGAGGAAGAGGAGAAATTATTTGATTTAAAAAGATATTTTAAAGATTTACCTAAAATGTTTTCACCAGAATTAGCCCTTAAAATCAATCAATTAACCCTTGCAAATCTTTCTTTAAAGTGATAAATATTACTAAATCAACAAATGCACCTACGTCATTAGCAAAGGAACAAGCAAAGTCAAAAAGTGAAAATTATCGTTGCGAAGGTGTTATAGGTCAATTAGTTATGGATTTTCATAACAAATGTTATATATGTAAAGATTATGGTTCATCAACATTAAATACTGAACATTTCAGACCGCATAAAGGGGATAGAGTTTTGATGTTCGAGTGGGCAAATCTATTTTTAGCTTGTGGACATTGTAACAATCAAAAATTAGCAAATTCTATGTTTGATAATATTCTTGATTGTACGAATGATAAACATATGATACTTGAATGGATAAAGTTTGAAATAAAATCATTTCCAAAAGAATATGCACGGATTACAGCAATTTCACAAGATGTAAGCGTTTTAAATACAGTAGCTTTATTACAAAAGGTTTACAACAGTGACAATACGGAGTTAAAAACGATTGAAGCTGCCAACATCAGAGAAAGGTTAATAAATGAAATGTTAGCATTTAATAATTTAGTGAATGAGTATTTTGCTTCAACGATTTTAGAAGAAGAAATTCCAACTTTTCTTCGTAAAATTAAAAGAATGTTAAGCGTAAAATCTCCATTCACCGCTTTCAAGGTGTGGGTTGTTAAATCAAATCCATATCTTATGAAAGAGTTTCAAATATTTCTTCCACAATAAACTAACACGGTAAGAGAAAATCTCAACAACCACTCCACAACAAATAATACATGGAAAGATTTACAGGTCTCATTGGAATAGTATTAATTTTGGGCATTGCCTATTTGATGTCAAACAATCGTAAAGCTATTAATTTTCGCACCGTCGGAATGGGTTTGGCTTTACAGGCTGGTTTGGCAGTTTTTATCTTAAAAACACCCGTCGGTACTGCCACTTTCCAAACATTGGGTAATTGGGTTACACGAGTTATCAGTTTTAGTTCAGAAGGAGCAAAATTTGTTTTTGGACCCTTAGCTGATGTTCCTTTGCTTGAAACGGTCTTTCGTGGAGGTGGATTTATCTTCTTTTTCAACATCATTCCTACGATTATTTTCGTGGCGGTTTTAGTAAATATTTTTTATCATTTGGGTATTATTCAGCTCATCATCAAGTGGTTAGCGAAGGGAATGAAAGCGTTGATGGGTGTGAGTGGTTCGGAGGCTCTTTCTAATATTTCAAGTGCTTTTGTGGGGCAAGTAGAAGCCCAAATCATGATTAAGCCCTATTTGAAAGGTATGACACTTTCGGAGTTAACGGCTTCAATGGCAGGGAGTTATGCTTGTATTGCGGGAGGTGTGATGGCAACGTATATCCAGTTTGGTGTGCCAGCCTCTTATCTGATTGCGGCAAGTATTATGGCTGCCCCAGGAGCATTGGCAATTTCTAAAATTATGTATCCCGAAACCGAAGAATCTGAAACAAAAGGTGTTGTGACTTTAAAAGTTGAAAAGGAACATACCAATATTATTGATGCTATCTCGGCGGGTTGTTCTGATGGTTTGAAAGTGGGGTTGAACGTATTGGCAATGTTGATTGGTTTCTTGGCTTTGATTGCACTTATTAACTTCATTTTCAGTAAGGTAGGCGGTGTTTTGAATTATCCAGATTTTAGTTTAGATACACTTTTAGGTTATCTGTTTGCGGGTTTTGCGTGGTGTATGGGCGTACCGAAAGAGGAAATTTTACAGGCAGGGTCGTTGATGGGAACAAAATTAGCTGCTAACGAATTTGTGGCATATCTCAAACTTTCGCCGATGATTAAGGCGGGAACTTTAACCCCAAAAACTGTTGCTATCGTTAGTTTTGCTTTGTGCGGATTTGCCAATTTTGGGTCTTTGGGAATTCAAATTGGCGGTATTTCAGCCCTCGAACCAAGCCGTCGTGCTGATCTTACGAAAGTGGCAGTTCGTGCTTTGATTGCAGGGACGTTAGCGAGTTATATGTCGGCTACTTTGGCGGGGATATTATTTTAGATTTCGATGTTCGATTTTTGTTTTTCGATGTTCGGGAATTAGTTAGTATTCATAAAATTACAGCTAAGAAAATATTTCTATTAAAAATATAAGAGTAACTATTTGATTTATAGATGATTAAGAAAATAACCGTTCAGAATTTTTTTAGTTTTGGAGCAGAACAAACCATTGAGTTAAACGCTGACACCAATATTCTGGTAGGAATAAATGGGACTGGTAAATCTAACTTTATTAAGGCTATAAATCTACTTAAAGAAATAGTCTTAGGTGATTTTTCTAAACTGTTTTCCGAAAAATGGGGAGGATTCACGAATGCTGTTAATTTCATCAATCCAAATGCAGAAGAAATTTTAGTTACATATGAATTTGATAAAGAAGCCTTGAAAAAGGCGTTCCAAGATTCTTTCCTTTTTCCTAACAATCCAATCTATGAAATAAAAATTCATCGACAAGGGTTAACGGGATACGCACTTTCCGAATGGATTTATAATAAAAGTGTAAATCAGAAACAAGACCCATTTACATATCTAAAAGCTGAAAAAGGAAATCACGGAGTAATCTCCGAGCGAAAAAATAATAAGATTAACATTAAAAGATTATCCATTTTAAATTCTGATGAATCTGTATTTAAACAAATATCGGATCCAGATAGGTATTTCCCTATTTACTCGTTAAAAAAAGCAATTGACCAAATAGATATTTATAATTACTTTGAAACTACATTTGGTAGTGACATACGACAATTATCCCCATATTATTCAGAAAATAAACTTCTCTCAGACGGTAAAAATCTTACGGCGTTATTGAGTTATCTAAACGGTAATTCTGTGAAGGCTTTTGATAAAATCGTTGAAGAACTCAAAAACGTCAATCCTAATTTCAAAGAGTTAGTTTTTACAACGCC
>JANXML010000074.1 GCA_025354645.1 Arcicella sp.
GAGTAGATTTTTTTCATGGTTTGGGTGGGAATATGATTGAATTACAAAGAAAGGAAATTTGGCGGGTTTTTACTCAGTATTCTTCAAAAACTATTCCTTCAAAAAACCAATCTGAGGTCTATTATCTTCAATTATTTTTTCGTTAGTGAGATAATCTAACGCTTCAAGTACATCGGTAAATTGTTTGTTATAATTCTGTTCTAAGGCTGATATTTTCGTGGCTAAATCTTGATAATTCAAAGCATATTGTCTACTCGCCGTTTTCTGTGTCTTCACAGACGACTCGAATTCCAATCGTCTGTAAAGACACAGACAACGGCAAGAGGCTCTCATAATACTGATATTGACATTAATAGCAACATCTGAATTAAGAATCCCGCTTAACATTGCCAAGCCTTGTTCTGTGAAAGCGTAGGGTAAATATCTTGTTCCCCCTCTGCCTTTTGAGGTTTCAATTTGCAACCTCAACCTTTTCCACTCGGCGGTTGTTAGTTGAAACATAAAATCAGCTGGAAATCTTCACTCGCCGTTTTCTGTGTCTTCACAGACGACTCGAATTCCAATCGTCTGTGAAGACACAGACAACGGCAAGAGAGGTTTGCAAGGTCAAAATCTAACATTACTTTCTGCCCTCTTGCTTCGTAAATTTTGGTTTGAATTAAGGTAAGTTCCATAATTTATTTTGTTAATTAGTGATTGAAGATATGCGGTCACAAATTGTGACCGCATACCCCATTTATTGCTCATACGCTCTATATGAATACTTTATGCGGTCACAAATTGCAACCGCATACTTAAATTTATTACTATTGAGTCTTTAATATCAGCTATGAGGTGCCAAATTGACACCTCATAAATTAACTAATAAATTCTCGGAAAAGCCATTGGATTAAACTCTGACATCATGACATAGGCAGCATCAAAAACATTCTCGGCATTGGGTTTCGAGAAATAATCACCATCTGAACTATACGCTGGGCGGTGTGGAACCGCCGCCAAACAAACGGGTTTTGAATCGAGATAACGATAGGCATTTTGTTCGTCCAGCACGTGTTGCATCATGTATGCAGAACCTCCGCCTGGCATATCTTCATCCGCAAAAATCACTCGATTGGTCTTTTTAATGGATTCCACAATTTTATGGGTAATATCAAAAGGCAGAAGCGTTTGAACGTCAATTACTTCAACGGAAATATCAATTTCTTCCAACTGTCGGGCGGCTTCCATCACAATTCTGCACATCGAACCGTAAGTAACAATTGTAATATCTCGCCCGTCTCTGATGACTTCGGGAATGCCCAAAGGCACTCGCATTTCAGAAAGATTATTCGGCATTTTCTCTTTTAAACGATAGCCATTCAAACATTCTACTACGATGGCGGGGTCGTCTGAACTCAAAAGGGTATTATACATCCCTGCGGCTTGGGTCATGTTGCGGGGTACGCACAGGTGAATGCCTCTGAGACCTGCCAATAAAACTGCCATTGGAGAGCCTGAGTGCCATATTCCTTCCAAACGATGCCCACGAGTACGGATAATCAGCGGGGCTTTTTGTCCGCCCACGGTGCGATAATGCAGACAAGCCAAATCGTCTGAAAGCGTAGCAAATGGATAAAGAATATAGTCTAAATATTGAATTTCGATGATAGGACGAAGCCCACGCATGGCAGCACCAATGCCCTGCCCCACGATGGTCATTTCACGAATTCCTGTGTCGGTAATTCGGAGTTCACCATGTTTTTCTTGAAGTCCTGCAAGAGTTTGGTTTACGTCACCAATTTTTCCAACATCTTCTCCCAAAATAAAAATTCGTGGGTCAGTTGAAAATAAACGATCGAAGTTTTTGTTCAAAATCTCCCGTCCGTCCACGCTTGGCGAAGTACCATCGTATTGAGGGGCAACCGCTTGTACTTTCAAAGGAGATTCATCCGAAATACTGTATTGAAATGAATTAAAGCGGGTAAAATTCTTTTCAGCCGTTTTATCTAACCACTCTTTCAAACCTTTTTTGGTGGATGATTCTTCAAAACGTAAAGCACGCAAAACTTTTCTAACCGCCACCACATTTTCATGGTGAATGGGATTGATTGCCTTACGTAAATCCTCGGCAATGGCTTTGATTTCTACGCCACTTTTACTCTCCGAAGCCGCCTGATATATCAACGAAAGAGCATCTTCACGTTCAGGTTTCACGGAATCCATGTAGGCTTTCCATGCTTCTTTTTGAGCAGTACGAGCGGCTTTAATACATTCATTATCAATCACTTGCAATTCTTCTTCCGTAGCAAATCCTTCGATAAGAATCCACGCTCGGAATTTTGTATTACAATCAAAATCTGTTTCAAATTGTAACCTTTCGGCGGATTTATAACGCTCGTGCGAACCTGAAGCCGAGTGTCCTTGCTGCTGGGTAACTTCCTCTACGTGAATCAACGAAGGAATATGAAAATCACGAGCCAAAGTAGCCGCTTTTTGATAGGCTTCCATTAATCCAACGTAATCCCATGCTTTTACCACAAAAATCTCCAAACCTTCGCCGTCTTCATTGCGTTGATAACCCGCCAAAGCCTTTGAAATGGACGATTTTGTGGTTTGAAATTCGGAAGGCACAGAAATTCCGTAACCATCATCCCAAACTGACATCACCAAAGGGATTTGCAGAACCCCAGCGGCATTCACACATTCTAAAAACATTCCTTCCGACGTGGAAGCATCGCCAATAGTCGAGAAGCAAACTTCATTTCCTCCACGAGTAAATTTATCGGAAACACCTTGTAAATCAGGCAGATGACGGTATAATTTAGAAGCATAAGCCACGCCAACCGCCCGTGGCATTTGCCCTGCCGTGGAAGAAACTCCTCCGATAGAATTATATAATTTAGTTTGGTCGAGCCATTTGCCATCATCATCCAACCAACGAGTTGCGTGGTGATTGTTCATCGTTCGTCCGCCCGTGTGAGGGTCGAAAGCGATGTCTGGATGTCCGTAAAGCTGAGAGAAATATTGTGTCCAAGTCAAATCGCCAACTGCCGCCACAATGGTTTGGTCACGGTAATATCCCGAAATAAAATCACCCGCTTGCATGGCACGAGCCAAGGCAATTTGGCAAATTTCCTTGCCATCGCCATAAATACCAAACTTTGCACGTCCCGCAAAAACCTCTTTCCTGACTAACAGACTACATTCTCGACTCATACGAGCAAGATGATAATCAACCAAGACAGATTCTTTTGAGAAGGTAAGCGTTTCAGATAGTAATTCTTTTTCCAAGGCAGGGGGCTTTTCGATGTTTGATACTGGGTTTTCGATGTACGTAACTCGATGTTCGATGTTCGGTTTTCGATGTTTGGTTTTCAATGTTTGGTTGTAATGTAACTTATATCTAATTTAACATTATTCAGCCTAAAACCTGAACATCGGAAACCAAATATCGAACATCGAAAAATTCAAACATTGAAAATCGAACATCGAAAAACGAGCATCGAACATCGAAAAATTCCCTCAAAAATACAAAAATTTAATTAGTACAACAAACAATACAATCGGAACGAACTATCAACGTGCATTGTTAATGATTTGTTAAAGATTGGCAAAGATTTTGCAAACCTTTTGAAAGCATATACTTTTGTTTCGTGGAATTGAGAATAGCTTTGAGATATGATTATTTAGTAACGAGTTTTCAAAATATTGTAGAAGGTATTATTGGAATTTATTAAATAAATTTTCTCAAAATAAATTAATCCCAAACAATTTTTAAGTTTTAA
The DNA here is from genome assembly GCA_025354645.1 of Arcicella sp. Lineage (GTDB taxonomy): Bacteria > Bacteroidota > Bacteroidia > Cytophagales > Spirosomataceae > Arcicella. The sequence continues at coordinate 3,765 of JANXML010000074.1, forward strand.
ACGTGTTTTGTAATTGTAGAAATCGCAAATCACTAAATAAAAAGGTATCATAAACAACAAAACAACATTAACAATGAAAAAATTATTTTTCGTATTCGCATTTTTGTTCGTAGCAACATTCGCAAATGCACAAGGAGTTATCAAATTCAAAAATGAATCTCACGACTTTGGTAAAGTTGAAGAAGGTGTTCAAGCAACACACACGTTTGAGTTTACAAACACAGGAACAGCTCCCGTAGTAATTTCTAATGCACAAGCATCATGTGGTTGCACAACCCCAGATTGGACAAAAGAGCCAATTATGCCAGGTAAAACAGGTAAAGTAACGGCTTCTTTTAACTCACAAGGTCGCCCAGGTAATTTCTCTAAGACTGTAACGGTTGTCAGTAATTCAGAAACGCCACAAATTGTGTTGTCAATCAAAGGAGAAGTAAATCCAAAGGCAGCTGAAAAGGCTGCAGAGGCAGCGGCTCCAGTGGCACCAGCAACGGCGGTTATTAAAACTGCTCCAGCGGTGGCGGCTCCTGCACCAGTTGCAGTTCCAGCTCCCGTTAAAGCTACTACAAAAAAGAAATCAGGAAAATAAGCGAAAGCTATTTCTTAACATATTCAATTCCCACAAGTGTATTTTATGCTTGTGGGAATTTTTATTTTGTGGAGAATTTGAGTAAATTTATGTACCGTAAAACAACAAAAGTATGAAAAAAATACTCACTTTCGCCGTGTTGCTTGCAAGCCTACAGATGGGTTTCGCTCAACAAAATGTTCAAAAGAAAATTCAGACTCAATTAATCATGGCTGAAAATGGTTCAACTGTGGATTTAGAGGAAGGAACTTTTACTTTTTCAAGTAGTCTTTCAATGGAAGACAAGAAAAATATCGTTATCCGAGGCAAAGGAATGGATAAAACAATCCTGAATTTCAAAGCACAAACTGAAGGGGCAGAAGGCTTGCGGGTTTCTAACGGAGAAAACATTACCATTGAAAACATGACCCTCCAAGATTCAAAGGGAGATTTGATAAAAACGATGAATGTGAAAGGCATTACTTTCAGAAATGTTAAAGTTGAGTGGACAGGCACACCGTCTGAGAAAAATGGCGGTTATGGTTTATATCCCGTTCAATGTCAGGATGTTATGATTGATAATTGTATCGCTGTTGGAGCATCGGATGCGGGTATTTACGTAGGGCAATCTAAAAATATTGAAGTAAAAAATTCCAAAGCCTACCACAATGTGGCGGGCATTGAAATTGAAAACTCCTTGTATGCAAGTGTGCATGATTGCGAAGCGTATGAGAATACTGGCGGCGTTTTAGTGTTTGATTTACCTGATTTAATTCAGAAAAAAGGAGGGTTTTGTAAGGTTTATAACAATTATATTCACGATAATAATTACTTAAATTTTGCTCCCAAAGGAAATATTGTGGCGAGTGTTTCTGACGGAACTGGCATTTTATTATTGGCTGCGAGTAACGTTGAGATTTTTCAGAATAGAATCATTAATAACAAAACAATCGGTACGGGAATTATCAGTTATTATATGACAGAAAGACCCGTAACCGACAAAGAATACTATCCCTACCCAACCGCAATCAGTATTCACGATAATGAGTATCAGCGAGAACATATTCGCCCAACAAGCAAAGGAAGAATGGGTTTGATGTTCAGACTTAAATTGAAATTCGGGAAAGACGTTCCTCATATTTTTTATGACGGAATAATTGATCCACAAACACTTGATGCCCAAGGAAATACGTTATCTGACAAGAAAATTTGTATTAAAAATAATAAAAATCAAACTTTTGCAAACCTTGATGCTGAACATGGGTTTAAAGGTTTATCACGTGATATTTCAAAGTATGATTGCACGCTTGAACCGATTAAATTGGTTAGAAATGAGAAGTAAAATTCAATATTTATACTTGAAATATAAGGAAGGCTTCGTTTTGAACGAAGCCTTCCTTAATCAGTCTATCAAAGGCACTATCTTATTGTTTATTTTACTAATATTTCAATCTTTTGATTCTTTACATCTCTCTGAAAATCAAGCCACTGCCCCTAAAATGAACCTTTCCGAATATGGGTTCTTTAAAGGAAATATGGCATAGCAAAAACCCGCACATGGCATAATTCCCTACGCTTTAAATACCCCATTATTTTCTGATTATGCCGAAAAATTAAGATTTGTAAAAATCCCAGAAGGAAAAACCGTTGCTTATAATTCAACTGAAGTTTTAGATTTTCCAGTTGGCACAACCATTATCAAAACGTTTTACTATCCCAACGATTTTAGAGACGTTTCAAAAGGCAGACGTTTAATGGAAACTCGATTATTGATTCATGAAGAAAGTGGTTGGAAAGCCTTGGAATATGTTTGGAATGATGAACAAACGGAGGCGGTTTTAGAGGTTGCGGGCGATACAAGAGAAGTTAGTTACGTGTATTTAGATGGTAAAAAACGCACGCAACAATATTCAATGCCAAATCTGAATCAGTGCAAAGGTTGTCATAATCGTTCGGAAATAATGACTCCTATTGGTCCTTCGGCAAGGCAATTAAATGGAGATTTCACGTATGAAAGTGGTACTGAAAATCAATTAATTCACCTTCAAAAAATAGGTTTATTGAAAGATATGCCCGATTTGAAAGATTGCCCAAAATTGGCAACGTGGAACAAACCCGAAACTGGAACCTTAGAAGAACGTTCACGGGCGTGGTTAGATATTAATTGTGCTCATTGCCACAATCCCAAAGGACCCGCCATGACTTCGGGTTTGAATTTGAGTATTCACGAAAGCAACCCAACGACAATGGGATTTGACAAGACACCCGTAGCGGCAGGACGTGGTTCGGGCAATCGTGACTATGACATCGTGCGTGGAAATCCCGATAAATCCATCTTAATTTACAGAATGGAATCCACCGACCCTGGCATTATGATGCCCGAGGTGGGGCGAAAAACTACGCACAAAGAAGGCGTTGCGTTGGTTCGGGAGTGGATTAAGAGTTTGAAGTAGAAAGTTATCCTATCAAAAACAAGGGGAATCCTATCACAAAGATAGGATTCCCCTCTGTTTTTGATAGGATAAAGTATAAATTCACGATTTTTTCAGTAAAAACAATCCAATCATACTTCATTTCTCGTAAATGTACTTGAAAAGCAATTTAAGTAATAATAGTCATAAAAATATAGCTAAACATCTGCACAAAGCTATAAATCAAAAATTTGAATCACCCATTAAATCCTTAACGTATAGGGTATGGAGAAAAGAGATGTTCAAAAGGAAGAAGGTGCATATTGATAAAAATAAATGGTATTAGGGTTGTGCAGAGCCTTAGTGAAGCCATCTTTATTTCGATAAAATATCACCTTCTTACCCTTTATCATTAAAATATTTTCTCCACGCCTCATAGACAGGTGTGGTTTAATAATGGGTAATATACAAAGGGCTTTCCAGCTTGTGAAGGTCCTTTGTTTTCAAAATTTGCTTTTAAAATCCCATTATCTTTATTAAGCCTTTTAATAAGAGTGTATTTGTTGTAAATTTGGTTAAACTTATGAAACTGTTTTGTGTTATTTAAAACAGCAGAATATCTAAAACCTTATTTCACAACACTAATACATTCACGAGAAAACACTCATGTCTAAACGTAAAACAATTATAGCTGAAGAGGCTTTGGTGTCGTTGCTGCAAAGTAAAGACGAACGAGGATTCTCCATCTTGTATGATAATTACTCGTCGGCACTTTATGGCGTTGTTCTGAAAATAGTACGTTCAGAAGAAATTGCCGCAGACGTTATGCAAGATGCTTTTGTAAAGATTTGGAAGAATATAGAAGCCTATAATCGAACCAAAGGAACATTATTTACTTGGATTCTTAATGTGGCACGTAACACTGCTATTGACAGAATACGTTCGCAAGAGTTTCAGAATTCTCAGCGAAATCAAGACCTTGATACCAGTATAAATTTTATTGATAATCAAGAAAGTAGTCAATTTGATATTGACGCAATTGGAATTAAAAAAGTAGTCGAAAATCTTCGCCCAGAATATCAACAGATGATAGAATTACTCTATTTTCAAGGTTACACACAGGCAGAGGTTGCAGACGAGTTTGGTATTCCATTAGGCACGGTAAAAACTCGTGTAAAAGCCGCCATTGTACAGTTAAGAAAATATTTTGTAGAATTTGGAATGGTTTTTCTCTTAGGATTTTTAACCACATTTATATGAACACGAAGGAATATATAGAATCAGGAATTATAGAAAGCTACGTGCTGGGAGTAGCCACCGCTGGGGAGTCAGCCGAGGTGGAGCAACTGGCGTTAGAATATCCCGAAATACAGTCAGAAATAGAATCGGTTAGTAATACATTTGAAAATTACGCTTTGCAATTTGAAAAGGAACCACCCGCATTTTTGAAAGATAAAATCATGGCAAAACTTTTCAGCGAACCAATTTCAGCCGACCGTTTTCAAGCCGCAGTTCACGGGGGACAAACAACAGTAGCAAATGAGCAATTGGCAGGAGACAGTGGTCAGACTGACAGTGAACAGTTATCAGCAAACAGTAAGCAAATTGACGAAAATCCCCGTGAAATAGTTAGTTTAAATCGAACACCAGCTCCACAGCGGTCAATTTTTAAGATGGCAGCTTCTTGGGTTTTGTTAGCTTTGAGTATTGCGGGGAATATTTGGTTTTTTACAAATTGGAAGGATTCAGAAGAAAAATTAGTGACTTTGGAGACGCAAAATCAGGTGCTTGCCCAACAAGGAAAAGCCCTAAAAGCGAGTTATCAAGAAGAGGTTGCTATTCTGCAAAACCATGATTTTAAAGTAATTATATTGGCTGGGCAACCAGCTTCTCCAACTGCAAAGGCATTAATTTATTTCGATAAAAACAAAAAAGAAGTTTATTTATCAGCCATGAAATTGCCAAAAGCCCCAACGGGAAAGCAATATCAATTGTGGGCAATTATAGACGGAAAACCTGTTGATGCAGGATTGATTGAAGGAACGAGTAATATATTGAAAATGAAGTCAATGACCAATGCAGTAGCCTTTGCTATTTCTTTGGAAAATACGGGAGGAAGCACTACCGAAGCGGGACCGAAAGGAACAATTTACGTAATGGGAGCAGTGTAAAGTCCGAAGCGAAGTTCTTAAATATTTAGCCAACTAATTAGCCGACCCTGATTATGAAAATAGTCAGGGTTATTTTTTGCAGTATGTTAAACATTTGTTGGTATATTTACTATGAAATCAAAATCCAGATATGAATAAGTATCAAGTAAGTGTATTTTTTAGTGTTGATGAAGAGTTTATGAATCTCGTTCCAAAACATCGTGGCGTGATTAGTGATCTGATTTTGAGAGGAGTAATCGATTCTTACGCTATTTCTGCGGAGGTTGGCAGAGGCTGGATTACGATGAATGGAAAATCAAAATCGGATATTCATAAACAACTTGAACGCTCGCCATTATATAAATATTTTGAATTAGAAATTGATCAATTAATGGTTTATGATTCACAAATGTATCGTTTTCCAAAAATGGTTTTGAATTGATGAAAGATTAAACCATTAAAAAACGTACCATAACTGTCTCTCAAATTCCTATTCTCCTCAATTAACGACTTCCAAAAATAGCCGAACCAACCCGTACAAGCGTTGAACCTTCCTCAGCCGCAATCAAATAATCGCCCGACATTCCCATTGAAACTTCTTGTAATTGCAAGTTTTCAGTATGAGAATATTGCGTTTTCAAAGACTCAAAAAAGGCTTTCAATCCTCTGAATTCCAAACGTATTTGCTCTTGATTATCCGTGAAAGTAGCCATGCCCATTACGCCCACAAGACGAATATTTTTCATGGCTTTGAATTCCTCAGAATCTAATATTTCACGAGTCTCATCTTCGGATAATCCAAATTTGGTTTCTTCTTGGGCGATGTATATTTGCAACAAACAATCAATTACTCGATTATTTTTAAGTGCTTGTTTATCAACTTCTTGCAGTAATTTTAAGGAATCTATCGAATGAATCATCGCCACAAAGGAAGCCATATATTTGACTTTATTAGACTGTAAATGTCCAATTAAATGCCATTCAATATCTTTCGGTAAAACCTCCCATTTTTCCACCATTTCTTGGACTTTATTTTCACCAAAAATGTTGCAATTTCCCTCGTATGCGGCTTGTAAATCTTCTAATGGCTTAGTTTTTGTAACAGCAATTAAACGGGCAGACGTTCCCGCCAATTCAGCCTTGATTTTCTCTATATTTTGTGCTATATTCATATTTAGTTATTGATTAATTGTTATCAATTGTTGGGTATAAAACTTACTTTGTTTTGATTTTATGAACCATAAATTAAACCATAATAGCCAAGTTGATGCTCATAATTACATTTTTTTGCGTTATCAGTTGTAATAACTTAGATTTGTAAAATTAAACATTGTTGTCGGATAAATTTCAGTAAATAATACCCAAGAATAAACGTTTAATTAATAACACGACCCATAAATTATCAAAATCCTAAGATGGAGTACAATCCAAACAGACAAAGCGAAAATAAACTTAAAATTGCGGTGGCAGTCCTCGGACTATTAGCCATCGGATTAGGTTTTTTATATTTCCGTGAACGTCAGAATAATCGTAAAGTTGAAGAGATTTCAACCACCCAAGCCAAAGAATTATTAACGGCAAACACCAAATTAGATTCCATTGAAAACCAGCTAAATAATAAAATCATTGAGATTAAAAAATTAGGAGGAAACGTTGATGAATTAATTAGAGCTAAAACACAACTGCGAGCCGATAAAGTGGCATTACAGAAGATGGAAGGGTTTTCTGTGAAAAAATATGAAACAAAAATTAAGGATTATTTGGTCTTATTAGGCGAAAAAGATGTCCAATTAGTGACACTTCGCAAAGAAAATGGCATTCTTTCTGCCAAGAACGATTCATTGAGTAAAGAGACTAAAAACCTTTTGGAAGGAATCTCATTCGCCCAAAAAGCATTAAGCGATTCGGCAACAAATTACTCCTTAAAACAAAAAGAATTATCTGACCGTGCCAGAGAAGTTGAAGCCCGAAATCGTGAATTGAACGACAAGGTTTCACAAGCGGCTGCCTTGCGTGCGGAAAGCATTAATATTTACGCAATTTCGACAAAAGGCAAAGAGAGCGATGGCGGGGTTTATCGGTCAAAAAGGGTGGATAAAGTGCGGATAACGTTCTATTTACAAGAAAATTCTGTAACAACTCATGAAGCAAAAACAATTTATTTGAGAATTATCGACCCGTCAGGTGCAGCGGTGGCAGACATGGCAACGGGTTCAGGTACGTTCTCATACAAGGGTAAGGAAACCACTTATACTGCCAGACAAAAAGTTTCATTTGATAATTCTCATCAATCAGTTGAGTTTGTTTATAGCCGTGGCTTGGCATACAAGGAAGGCAAACATATCATTGAATTATACTCAGAAGGTTATCGAATAGGAATAGACGTTTTTGAAGTGAAGTAATTATCAATTATCAGTAAAAAGTAAATAATTATCAGTGAATAATTATCAAAAAAATGCCGATTTGGGAACTATTAATTGAAAATCGGCACTTTGTTTACCGTTGTAATTCATCAAAATATTTCAAACCTACTAAATCCTCGATTATCTTTTTGAAGCCTAATTTGGGTGGTAACTCTTTCTTTTATTGACTCCACATGAGAGATAATTCCGATATTTTTCTGCCCTTCTTGCTGTAATTTCTCTAAGGTACAAAGAGCCGTTTCAAGCGTTTCTGGGTCGAGCGTTCCAAAACCTTCATCAATGAAAAGGCTTTCTAATTTCACATTTCGAGAAGCCAAATCGGATAAAGCCAACGCTAAGGATAAACTAATCATAAAAGTTTCTCCACCCGAGAGCGTTTTAACCGACCTTCGTTCATTGCCCATGTATTGGTCAAGAACCATTAATTCATCATCCTCTTTTTCAGTGGGTTTATCCAATAAATATCGATCAGAAAGTTCCGATAAACGTTTGTTTGATAAAGCAATCAATCTCGAAAGTGTTAATCCTTGTGCGAAAGTACTGAATTTTTTTCCTTCCGAATCGCCAATGTAACGATCTAAAAGTTCCCATTTCAAATTAGATTTTTCTAAGATTTCTAATTCCTTGTTTATATTGCCAACTTCATTCTTATTTTCAATTTGAATTCGCAACAAAAGTTTCGTTTCGTCTAATTCTTTACAACTATTTTCTTTGTTAAATTGGAGTTCTGCAATACCAGTATTTAATTCTTCTAAAGTAATAGTATCATTATCGTATTTTTCCTTTAATTTCAAATCACCTTTACGGTCATCTACTATTTTGATTAGCGTATTTATTTGCGTTCTTATCCGTTCTTGATTTGCCCTAATTATCTTAGCTTCTTCGGGTGAAAGTAAGTATGATTTCAGATCATTAAAATCTTTAAATCCACCCGACTGTATTTGACCCATTAATTCATTTTCAATTAATAAAATAGAATTATCTTTTTCATTAATTTCCTTTTCTAAATCTTTAATTAACGATTTGCATGAGGCAATTTTTGTACTAATTGATGACAAGTTACTTTGAAATTTATCACAATCTAAATTTATGTTAGCACCTGAATATAAGCTACTTATCTTTAATTTTATAATATTATTTTTACTTTGAATATCAATCGTCTCTTTTGCTTTTTTGTATAAACTTCTTAAATAATCTCTTTCTCCCATTGATTTTTCTAAGAATCCAATAGTATTAATCTGAGTATCTTTTAGTATTATTTGTTCATTAACCCAAGCTAAGTTTCCAACTTTTTCGAGTCCTAAAATCTGTTTTATTTTATTAATTTCATCCAGATTTTGTTGACGTTTTTCACTAAATATTAATTTCCTTTCTTGCTCTTTTTTAGCAACCTGACGAGCCGTTTCAATTTTCGAACTTAACGCATTTATTTGATTATTTTGCTCTTTCTGTAAAGCCTTCTGAGCAACTATTTGCTGGTCAATTTCAACATAATTATTAGCGTAATGACTCAAAAATGGATGCTCAATTGAACCACAAAGGGGGCAAGGTTCGTCTTTTTTAAGAAGATTTTTTCGTTCTTTATCAAAATTGAAAGCCTTGCTTAACTTGCCTTTTTCAAGTTCCAGTTTCTCAATTTTCAACTCAATTTTAACAAACTCCGATTGTAATTTTCCAAGAATTATGTTATGTTCCTCAATATATTTATTTTGTATTTTTTCCTCATTTTCCGATTCATTAACGCCTTTTTGGGATTCAGTGAAATCTTTAATTCTCCCACTTAACTCAAGATAATATTTTCTGTTAGTTTCAAATTTATTTTTTTGAAAATTCAGTAATTTTGTGTCTTCAATTTCTATAAATTTCAACCATTCCGTTTGTTTTTTCTTGCGTTGTTCTGCTATTTCGGTAATCGTAAGCAGAGAAGTTTCTGAAAGGGCATTTAATTTAAGGGAAGAAAAATCTATGTTCTTTAAAGAAGCAACAATCTCTTGAATTTGAGTTTGCTGTTGCTTAAAAATACTCTCTTGATTTCGTTGCTGATTACACAATTCATTGACATCATCCCTAAATTTTTGAATATGTTGAATCGCATTTTCAAAAGTGATTTCTACTTTCGTTAATGTATTAATTGAATGTAGAATTTCTTTTAATTTATGTTCATTTTCAGCCAACTCTTTTTTTCCATTATCCAAGCGATTTTTCATATTTGCTTGAATTTGGATTTTATTTTCAAGGTTCAGAATTCGCTCTCTGAAAGGCTCAGCGGCTTCATGGTTTGCCAGTAAAGGAGCTTTCTCAAGTTCAAATTGTTGCCATTCCGCTTGTGCGTGAACCTTTTCAGTGTCTTTTTGAATAATGATTTCACGAAGAATTTTTAATTCATTTTTTAAAGAAATTTTACCTTTATATAATTCCAATCGCTCTTCAATTTTTTTAATTTCCGTATTTTTCTGAGTAATTTCATGAACCCATTTTTGTTCTATTTCATCATTTACTAATTTATCTGTAATTCGATTTTTTTGTTGCCTTTTCTCACTCAATAATGCACCTTTTTCTTTAAAAATTTGATACGCTTTTTGCCCTAATTGTCGATAAATTTGCATACCCGTAATGTCCTCCAACAACTTCCCTCTTTCGTCTTTTCCAGACTTCAAAAATTTGGAAAATTCTCCTTGCGAAAGTAAGATAGATTTCACAAATTGGTCGTAGCTTAATCCAATAAATCGTTGATTTCGTTCAGGTACTTCGGTTTTTTTGTCGGTAATAATTGCTCCCGAAACCTTCTCGATAATTTCCATTCCATAATCATTGAGGTTATTATTTCGATTGACATTTATCCACCATTTTGAAATGTAAGTCCCCGATTTCGAGACATATTCCACTTCGACATTGCATTCCTTCTCACCCCGAGTCAGAATAGAACCACTTGCACCAACAAGATCTTTTGAGATTTTTTTATCGAACCTCGGCACACGGTTAAACAATGCCAAAGTGATTACATCCAACAGCGTAGATTTGCCCGCACCCGTTGGTCCAACGATGGCAAAAAGCCCAGAACGAGAAAAAGAATCTGTCGTAAAATCAACGGTGTGTGGACCCCTGAAAGAATTTATATTGTTGAGGTATATTCTATTAATTTTCATAAAGCATTGTCAGTTTTCTTCCTTAACCATCTGTAATAATTCAGTAAAAGCCTCCATCAACAAAACTCGATGTTCTTCCGATAAACCATTCTCTTTTTCTAAACGTTTCACCAAGATTTCTGTTTCAGTGATGTCGTCAATGTTTTGTCCTTCATGAAACAATTCATCGGTGCTACTTACTTCGTTAAGAAAATTTATTCTATGCTTCAAAATACAAGCACGATCATCATCAAATACTAAAATAATTTCATTCAATTCTCTGATTAACAATGGGTTGTATAGTTCTTCAATCACTTCAACCTCTAAAAATGCTTTTAATGATGAATCGTGCAGAAAATCAGTCAGATGACTTTTTACCTTCATAAAATCTCCCGATATTTTTTTCAGTACCCTAAATTTAGGCACGGAAATTTCTTCAATTTTTTGAATTTTGTTACCGAAAATTTCTAATTCAATCACAATTTTCAAATCTTTCATTTCGCTAAAACTCAATGCAATCGGCGACCCTGAGTAACGAATATGGTCTTTGTCTCCCACTCGTTGCGGGCGATGAATGTGTCCAAGTGCCACATAATCAAACACTTCCGAAAAATCTGATTCTCCAAAAGCCGCCAAATTCCCAATTTGAATCTCTCGCTCAGATTCGGAAGTAATTGAACCTTGTGCGTATAAATGTCCCATGGCAATTATGGGCGTTTTTGCATGATTTTCACGGCAATATGATGCCAAAATATTATAGTGATTTTTGATGCCATTTCTCACCGCTTCTACCCGTCCGTTCACGCCTTCCATTTCCACTGCCTGTCTAATATCCATATCCCTCAAATAAGGAACTGCACAAATAATAACATCTCCTAAATCAATAATTTCATCCAAAATATTGGCAGTTGCTCCTCCAATCACTACAACATCCAACAACGATAAAATATCCTTCGGAGCGTTCAACATCGAAGCTGAATCATGATTTCCACCCGTAATAATAATTTTACATTTTTGTTCAATCATTTGCCGCAAAAACCAGTAATACAAAGCCCTTGCTTCTGTGGGTGGATTAGACAAATCAAACACATCACCAGCAATCAACAACACATCAATTTCACGTTCTTTTATCGTTTTAAT
>JANXML010000119.1 GCA_025354645.1 Arcicella sp.
CCACGCAGAAGCGTAGCCTTGTAAAGCCCATCTGCGGAAGCCGTGAGGTTAGCTTGATTTGCCTGATTGATAACCGAATTGTTACGCTCCCAAATGTAAGAAAGCCCTGCTTCGGTACTGACTTTTAAATCAACGGTTTTGCCTGCACAAAACGTTACAGAATCACTTGGGGTGATGCTGGTAGGAATTTTATCGACTTTTAACACAAAATCTGGTGATGTGCCTTCGCATTTGCCGTTGGTTACTTTTATTTTGTATGTGCCTGATTGGGTGAGATTAAGATACCCATAATAAGCTCCATTTTGCAATAGTATCTTATTATTACTAAAAGATTGTCCATCTTTAAAAAGCAAATATTCATTTTTATCCGAATATTCAGAGAGTTTTGGATAAAGACTAAACGTCTGTCCATCACAAATTGTAGCTAATTTATCATTCCAAAAATTAACGCTAATTTCCCCAAACACAACTTTGTATGGTGATGATACAATTGGACATGGAAGACCTTTATATATTGTTTCTAATTGATATAATCCAGCCTGATTCACTTGTAATATGCTTGAAGAATCTTGTTTTAAAGATGTACCATTTTTCGTCCATTTATAGATAATTTCTTTCCCCGAATAATAGTATGCCACTGAGTTATAATTTTTTGAATTTATAAAAGTAGTGTCTTTACAAGTAGTTAAAGGCACAGCTTTTAGAATATCCTCAAAGCCATATTGTGTATCTTGAAGTTTTTTGACAATAGTGACATTTGTTGTATCGGTATTGATTAAACATTCTCGACCATCTTTAAATATTAACTTTCCAATGGCATAGTATTGTCCAGGTTTTGTAACTTGAATAGTTGAATTATATCTATTATTGTTAATTACAAGCCAATCATTAAGAGGATTTCCTTCGTAATAAATAGTACCTTTCGATAATACATAATCAGTCTTATTATTCGGTGGCAATAGTCTGGCAGAACTCAGATTAATTGTACCACCTGTAAATTCACAAAATTCGGAAGAATTATAGGTTTGAGCATTTAAGTATTTACTATATTTAATCGCATAATTTGAGGAAGTACCTGAACATTGTCCATATTGAGCTTTTAGTGTGTATGTCCCTTCCCCTCTCAAATTACTTAACTCATTTCGAATAGAATCTTTTAGAATAGAGTTGTCTTTAAACCACTGCAAGTTTGTTTCAATAAACTTATTATTATAGACAACACCTCCTTTTAAATTATATATTTGATCATTACAGAGTTTAACTCCTCCTGAAATGTATTCAAGAGGAACATCTTGTAATACATAAAAAGATGCATTCAACCTTTCAGGCTTTCTCAAAACCACAGTATCAGAAACCGCCGTACAAGTCCCTTCCTTAGCCTCTATTTGATATTTCCCTTCTTGTAAAGTTTCAAAAGTAGGTTTGGTAGCATTGGTAATAAATGCTCCGTCTTTTTTCCAGCGGTAAGTGGTGTTTGTATTTGTGCTAACGTTTAAAGTAGCTGGTTTTCCTACGCATAATTCAATGTCATTACTTACGTATGCAGAAGGTTTTGGTATTTTGCCTAATTCTATTTTTACAGGTTGGCTTTCGTAGAGGCAGGTTTTGTCGATTTTTTCATCCGTATTATTTCCAATAAATTTGAAAGAATAATTGCCAGATTTAGTGACCGTAAAGTTTTTATTGATAGCTCCATTTATGGCTTTTCCATCCAAATACCATTGAGGAGAACTATACTGTGTCAGCGATACAGATAGTTTTGCAGAATCACAGGTTTGTGAAGAAACGCTTAAATAATTACTAACATATTCATACCATGGATTAAAAAATCTATCATTAGAAAGTCCAACTGTTTTTTCATCATCATCGGCTACAATCAATATTCTAAGAGTTTGATTATAAAATTTATTGACATTTTTTAGAATAATTGGGCTTTCCTCTGTAACTAACGTTGGAGTTTCACTTGTGGGAGATGTACCACTACCTCCATGCACATAAACCTTGAATTTAGTTCCAACTTTAAAATCTCCTTTCTTGGTAAAAGGGATAGAAACCTCTTGCCCATAGCACATTTTTACTTTTGTTAAGTCTCCTACTTCAATACTTTTACAATTAACTTTATTTGATAGATTTACCTTAACAGTTTGTGTCGTTGAGCATCCAGTTTGAGTTTCTACTCCTACTACTTCATACTTTCCTATATCACTATTTGAAAAGTTTTTTATTGTTAAGTAATAGTTGCGTTCTATTTTTCCGTTTGGGCTAATAAATTCGTAATATGATGTAATCTCCGTAGAATCCGTCAATCTTGTACTCTTAGGTTCAATAATCAAAGTCCCACCCTCACAAACCGAAATCTCCTTCGGCACGGTAAAAGCCACGGGGTCTTTGATAGTTACAGCAATAACAGTATTATTGGTACAAGCGGAAGAGTTTGTGATAGTTACTGAATAATTCCCCGATTGTTTTGTGGAGGATTTAGCTTGAAAGTTGGGACTTTGCAAAGTGGAGGTAAAATTATCGGGACCCGTCCATTTGTACATATTTTCCTTGGAATCTATGGTCAAAGCTATCATTTCGTTTCTACAAACACTTACATCAGAAAGACTCTTCACGGTTGGAATTGGGTTTATAACAATCGTAGAAATATTAGAAAAAGCTACGTAATCAGTACAACCTACGCTTCGTGCGACTCTTATAAATGATGTGGTGTTTTTAAGTAGTGGCGGGTCATACGTTTCTCGTGTTGCACCTGAAATGAGAATCCAGTTGGGGTCACTCACATCAAATTTTATAGCTCCTTTTGCATTTTTCAACCAAATATATTCTATTCCAGACGTATTTCCAGAAGCTGATTTAGTGCTTTCAAAGGCAGTAGGGGCAATATTTTCACAATATGTTTTTCCTGCACTTATGTTTCCTCCCTCCGTGATAAAATCGTTAATGCTCACGTTTGTAGTGAGCGTTGTTTTACCATCAACGACAACAGTATAAACTCCCCTGTTCTGATAATTTACGTTTTTAACATTAGGTTTTTGTTGGGTGGAGGTAAAACCGTTTGGTCCTTTCCATGCGTAGGTAGTGCCGCCCGTAGCCGTAAGGTCGAGCGTAAGGTTTTGGTTGCCACACAAAGGAGCATTTGAAGAAACAGTTTGGGTAAATGCCGTGTAGCTAATCAACAAGCAAAAGGCAATGAACGAGTAGATTTTTTTCATGGTTTGGGTGGGAATATG
>JANXML010000124.1 GCA_025354645.1 Arcicella sp.
GAACTATCTTGTTTTATAACGATGGGATCTTGGGCGTAAATACTTGTATATGAAACGATTGATAAAAATAAAAAGAACAGTAACTTTTTCATGATTGTGATTATTTTGTTATTTATATGTCTTCTATAAACGTAAATAAAGTATATTTTCTTGCAAGATACTAAACATTCTTTTCTGGGGAAGAATTGTTTGTTTTTATCTCACCCTATCTCCACTTATTCGCAACTAAACCATCTCAAATTTTGTTACCTTTGCTACAATAATTAGACCCAATCTTGTCGTGATTAGTATTACGGAAAACCTAATCGCCATTCCATATTTTCATGAATATTACTGAAATCAATAATCAAAATAATACTCCCATCGAAGACCTTGATCCTAAGCGTTTTATTATCATTAAAGGAGCAAGAGTTAATAATCTTAAAAATATTGATGTTGCGATTCCCCGCAATAAATTGGTGGTAATCACGG
Organism: Arcicella sp.; assembly: GCA_025354645.1. Lineage (GTDB taxonomy): Bacteria > Bacteroidota > Bacteroidia > Cytophagales > Spirosomataceae > Arcicella. Next base: position 472 of record JANXML010000124.1, read on the forward strand.
GTTTATCGGGTTCGGGGAAGTCATCGTTGGCATTTGATACGCTCTTTGCGGAAGGGCAGCGGATGTACGTGGAAAGTCTGAGTTCCTACACTCGCCAGTTCTTGGGAAGAATGGAAAAACCCGATGTGGATTACATTAAGGGCATTTCTCCCGCTATTGCCATTGAACAGCGAGTTTCTACTAAAAATCCCCGTTCAACCGTTGGCACAACTACTGAAATTTATGATTATCTGAAATTACTCTTCGCTCGTGTGGGCGTAACGATTTCACCCGTGTCGGGGAAGGAAGTAAGTAAAGATACCATTTCAGACGTTGTGGACTATCTTTTCACCTTGGAAGAAAATACTCGGGTTTTGATTTTGGCTCCATTTTTTTTGAAACATGAGCGGAAATTAGTGGAGGAGATGAAAGTATTAATCCAAAAAGGATACACCCGAATTGTGGTGGATGGAGAGATAAAATTTTTGGAGGATTTACTGGAAAATAAAGAAGAATTGAAAAGCCTTCCACCGATAAATCTTTTTACCAATAACTACAAAATTTTGATTGACCGTGTTGCCATCAAAAAAGAAGAAAATGGTCAACCCGACGAAGAAACGCAGTTTAGACTCTCGGATTCTGTTCAAACAGCCTTTTTTGAAGGTGAAGGAGCCTGCATTGTGGAAGTTATTGAAGGAGAGAAAAAAGTATTTTCTGATAAGTTTGAAGCAGATGGAATCCTTTTTGAAGAGCCGTCGCTGAACCTTTTTAGTTTCAATAATCCTTACGGAGCTTGCAAAAAATGTGATGGTTTTGGCAGAATCTTGGGGCTCGACCCAGATTTAATTATTCCTGATAAAGGTCTTTCGGTTTATGAAGGAGCCATTGCCCCGTGGCGAACTGAAAAAATGGGCGAGTATTTAGTTCCATTAATTAAAAATGCTGGAAAATTCGATTTTCCAATTCATAGACCTTACAAAGATTTAACCGAGGAACAAAAAACTGTTCTTTGGACTGGCAATAAATATTTTACGGGTTTGGATGCCTTTTTCAAAATGATTGAGGCAGAAACCTATAAAATTCAATATCGAGTAATGCTCTCTCGCTATCGTGGACGCACCACTTGTCCCGAGTGTAAAGGTTCAAGGTTACGCCAAGATGCTGGTTACGTAAAAATAGATAATAAGTCGATTATTGATTTAGTTTTAATGCCAATTACGGACGTAGTTGAATTTTTTAGTAATCTGCAATTACCTGATTATCAGAAAGATATATCCAAAAGAATCCTTCAAGAAATTGAAGCTCGTTTGGAATACATGAATAAAGTTGGGTTAGGTTATTTGAGTTTAAATCGTTTGGCTTCCACGCTTTCGGGTGGTGAATTTCAACGGATAAAACTCGCTACTTCGTTGGGAAGTGCTTTGGTTGGTTCGATGTATATTTTGGATGAACCCAGCATTGGTTTGCACCCACGAGACACGTTGAGGTTAGTATCTGTTTTGGAATCTTTGCGAGACATGGGCAACACCGTCATTGTGGTTGAACACGAAGAAGAAGTAATGCGTGCCGCCGACCAAATTATTGACATTGGACCAGATGCAGGGCGAAATGGTGGGGAATTGGTATTTCAAGGTTCGATGTTCGATGCTCGTGGTTCGATGTTCGGAAGTTTGGTTGGTAAGGACACCAACCACGGAGCGGAAAAATTGAACATCAAGAACCAAACTTCAAAAACTAAAAAAGGAACACCGCCCAACCAAACATCGAACATCGAACATCAAAACGGTACGCCGCCCGCATCGAAAAGTCATACGATTAATTTTCTCAACGGCACCGACAAAATTGAAGTCCCCAAATTTCGCAGAAAATCAACCAGTCACATTGAAATTAAAGGAGCTTACGAAAATAATTTAAAAGATGTTTCCGTAAAATTTCCCTTGGGAATTCTCAACGTTGTTACGGGTGTGAGTGGTTCAGGGAAATCTACGTTGGTTCGTAAAATCTTATATCCTGCCCTCGGAAAACTCTTAGGAACGTACACCGATGAAACAGGGAAATTTGGCGAAATGACAGGAAGTGTCAATAAAATTGAAGCTGTTGAAATGGTTGACCAAAATCCAATCGGAAAGTCATCTCGCTCAAATCCAGTTACTTACGTAAAGGCTTACGACCAAATCAGGTTACTTTATTCTGAACAGCCCGTTTCAAAATCAAGGGGCTATAAACCCGCACATTTCTCTTTCAATGTGGAAGGCGGACGGTGTGAAACTTGTCAAGGTGAAGGTTTCGTGACCATCGAAATGCAGTTTATGGCAGACGTAAAACTCAAATGCGAATCATGTGCAGGCAAGCGATTTAAGCAAGAAGTTTTGGATGTAAAATATCACGAAAACGACATCGCCGATATTTTGGATATGACTGTGGACGAAGCCATTGAATTATTCAGAAAAGACCAACCAAAATTGGTAGAGAAGTTATTGCCCTTGCAAGAGGTTGGATTAGGATACGTCAAATTAGGGCAATCTTCCAACTCACTTTCGGGCGGTGAGGCACAGCGAGTTAAATTGGCAAGTTTCTTGGGTAAAGGCAATCCAAATAAAGGGAAAACGCTTTTCATTTTTGATGAACCTACCACTGGTTTACATTTTCATGATATTAAAAAATTATTAAAAGCCATCAATGCGTTAGTAGAACAGGGTGATTCAGTAATCATTATTGAACATAACATGGAAGTCATAAAATCGGCTGACCACATCATTGACATTGGTCCTGAAGGCGGTGAAAAAGGAGGTTACATTACCTTTGAAGGCACACCAGAGGAGATGATAAAAATTGAAGGAAATTACACGGCTGATTTTTTGAAGGGGAAATTAGGTTAGGTATTTAGAAATAACTTTTAAAAACCTTATGGCGGTAAGGTTCTGATATTCATCTACTTAGGCAACTCTTTGTTGTTGCTTTTGAATTGATGCCTGATAAGAGAATGTTCTTAACATTCCTACTTTAATTTTCTTTTTCAGGGCTGCGGTCTCCGACTTGTACGTGTTATGACCTTTTAATAATTCTTCGGCGATATTCGCCACTAACATATCGACCGAGTCGGTGGTTAGTACTATTGGCTCGTTTTTCATCGGCGGTAGTTTTTTTGGTGGTTGTGAATAATAATTTAATACTTTCACAAATATAATACGCATCTTAATAACTTCATAATCAATATAGTAAGTTAACATAATTGTATTGATTATCAGTTCTTTATAGCTTAAAAAAACTATGCCAGCGTTACTAAGTATCTTCCCATCGCCCCGCCTTTTAACATCAAATCTAATTTTTCTGGCACTTCCTCCAAGGTGATTTCCGTTGCTAATATTTCTAAATCAGCGGGTTTGTAGTCATTTGCTAATTTTTGCCAAATTTCTTTGCGTAAAGTCATGGGACATTCCGCTGAATCAATCCCAAACAAGGAATTTCCCCGAAGGATAAAAGGTAAAACCGAGGTTGGTAAATCGGGTGAGGCAACTAAGCCACAAATTGCAGCCGCTCCTCCGTAAGTTAATGACTTTAAGGCAGTTGCTAATATATTTCCTCCCACTGTATCCACAACTCCCGCATAAACCGACTTTAACATCGGGCGACCAGATTTATCATCCAAGGCTTCTCTCGGCAAAATTTCACTTGCTCCTACTCTATTTAAAAACTCATGAGCTTCGGGTTTCCCCGTTAAAGCTGTTACTTCAAAATTTAATTTTTTCAACATTGCAACGGCTAAAATCCCTACGCCACCCGTTGAACCTGTTACCAAAACTTTGCCTCTTTCAATAGATAAACCGTTGTTAATCAAAGCATTAATTCCCATTGCCGCCGTGAAACCCGCCGTTCCGTTAATCATTGCCTCACGCATGGACACACCCGTGGGCAGTGGTACAACCCAGCGAGCGGGCACACGAATATACTCAGCTAATCCGCCCGAAGTGTTCATTCCTAAATCATAACTCGTCACAATTACCTCATCTCCTATTTCAAAATCAGCTGATTCGCTTGCCTCCACTACTCCTGCAGCATCAATGCCTGGCGTGTGTGGGTAATTGCGAGTAACGCCTTTATTGCCAACCGACGACAACGCATCTTTATAATTCAAGGCTGAATAATGCACTCGAACCAAGACTTCACCCGCTGGTAAATCAGAAATCTGACGTTGAACTATTGACCTAACATATTGTTTATCAGCACTTTCAGATATTTGAAGGGCTTTAAAATGTATATTTTCCATTGTTAAAAGTTGTTAAACGGTTTGCCTTATTGTATAATAGGTTTCTAACCTGTTAATCGGACTCAAATAACAGCTTAGAAACCTGTTATACTTTGTAAATCCTGTTAAAAATTGTTAAACGATTTGCCTTATTGTATAACAGGTTTCTAACCTGTTAATCGGACTCAAATAACAGCTTAGAAACCTGTTATACTTTGTAAATCCTGTTAAAAATTGTTAAACGATTTGCCTTATTGTATAACAGGTTTCTAACCTGTT
>JANXML010000145.1 GCA_025354645.1 Arcicella sp.
TATTTAATTAATGGTTTTGTTTACAAAGATAATCGTTTGAATATCATTATGATTATTGTAGAATTTAATAAAATAATTTTGTCATTGAATAGCGTGAATTATTGCGTATTTTCGAGTAATATTTTCATCCAGATCATAAATTATGTCGAAGTTTACCAAAAACCTTTTAACCGTTTTCATCATCTTTTTAATTGTAGCAGGTATTTTTTACCCAAAAATAAAAACTCTTTTTAAACCCAAAGATCAAAAAGATAAAAAAGAATTAGAGGGAAAAACAAAAGGTGGAGGTAAGACATCCGTTATTGTTATGTTAGTAAATTCCACCCGTCTCGACGACCTTGTGAATACTAACGGTACAATCTTACCAAACGAGGAGGTAGAAATTAGAAGTGAAATATCAGGGAGAATTGTAACATTAAACATAAAAGAGGGGGATTTTGTAAGAAAAGGAACGACCTTATTACACATCAATGATGAGGATTTGCAGGCACGGTTGAGAAAATTAGGGTTTAATAAGAAATTGGCAGAAGACAACGAAGCTCGTCAGAAGAAATTACTTGAAAAGGAGGCAATCAGTCAACGTGAATATGATATTGCTGTGAACTCAGTAAATACAGTATCGGCTGATATAGAAGATTTATCGGCTCAGATTCAAAAAATGACCTTAAAGGCTCCTTTTGATGGGACAATTGGTTTTCGTTTCGTAAGTTTGGGAAGCTATATTTCACCAACCACTAAAATTGCTACCTTAACCAATACAAATCCCGCTAAAATAGAATTCGCTATACCCGCAAAATATTCATCCATTGTTCGAGTTGGCAGTAAAATTGACTTTTCCGTTGAAAACTCAGAACAGAAGTTTATTGGAACAGTTTATGCCATCGACCCCAAAATCGACCCAGATACTCGGACACTACAAATTAGAGCCGTTGCTCCAAATCCTACTCGAAAATTAATTCCAGGCTCATTTGCACGAGTGGAATTAATATTAAGAAGCAAAGGTTCAGCCATTATGATTCCCACTGAAGCCATTATTCCAGAACAAAAAGGGAATAAAGTTTTTTTAGTAAAAAATGGCAAAGCAACGCCCGTAAAGGTTCAATTAGGTATTCGTGGAGAGAAAAATGTTGAGGTTTTAACAGGGTTATCAACGGGTGATACACTTATTACGACAGGAATTATGCAAGTAAAGCCTGACGGAGAGGTTGATATTCGGGAAGTGATTAAATAAATAGTTATGAGTTCTATAATAATGCTTCAATTTTGAAGTTTTATTTTAAAAAATATACAACCATTATTATAAATTATTGGCATGTTAATACAAAATAAACTTTATGAAAATAGCTGTTTGGCATAATTTGCATAGTGGAGGAGGAAGTCGTGCTTTACAGTATCACATTCAAGGATTAGTAGAGAAGGGGCATCATATTGAAGTGTGGGCGGATAAACCCGATGCGGATGGATTTATGCACTTACCTGCGAATGTAAAGTTGCATAAAGTTCCTTTATTGTATGATGAACACCAAACTTCATTGAAAGAACGATTTGCTTCGCTTTTTTTTGAGAAAGATTTCAACATGAAAGACATGGAACAGCATTGTAAAAAATGTGCTTCAGAAATCAATCAAGGAGGTTTTGATGTACTATTTGCAAATAGTTGCTTTTATTATGGAGTGCCATTTATTAGTCGTTTTGTAAAAATTCCAAAGGTATTATATTTGGGCGAGCCTAACCGTTATTTATACGAAGCCATGCCAGAACAGATTTGGGAAGCACCCGAAGAAATATCAAATAAATGGAGTTCTAAATTTTGGGTTTATTTTTTTAGTAATACTTGGCGAACTAATAAGTTTAGGGTTTATGTAAGAGAAGAACGAAAGAATTTTCAAGCTTTTGATAAGGTATTAGTAAATTCGTATTTCTCGATGGAAAGCTGTAAAAGAGCTTATGGTTTATTGTCTGAGGTTTGTTATTTAGGCGTAGATAATGAATTATTTAAACAAGTAAAATCCTCTGAATCAAAGCCTTATGTTATTGGATTGGGTGGATTTTATGAACACAAAAATCCAGAGTTAGCGATTAGGTCCGTTGGAGAAATTCCAGAAAATCGTCCAAAACTATTGTGGATTGGCAATATGGTGGACGACAAATATTGGCTCGAGATGGTGGAATTAGCCCGTTCGTTAAATGTTACTTTGGAGTTAAAGAAAATGATTACTGATGAGCTATTAGTGTCCTTATTGAGCGGAGCAATTTGTATGATTTACTCTTCAAATCTTGAACCTTTTGGTTTTGCTCCACTTGAAGCGAATGCTTGTGGAACGCCAGTGATTGCAATAGCAGAGGGTGGTGTAAGAGAAACAATTATTCATGGAAAGAATGGATTTTTAGTAAATCAAAATCCCAAAGAAATTGCTGAATATATTATACAAATGTCTGATAATCAATTATTAAGAAATGAAATATCTGAATTTTCCGTTAATAATGTGAAAGAAAATTGGTCATTAAAATCCTGTTCAGAACGAATAAATAAGGCTATTGAGAGTATGGTGAAATAACAGATTTTAAAAATGACCCTCTCCTACATCATATTGTCTGTGGAGACACAGACAGTAACACTCAGCCGAACCCATGATAATACCTAAAATCAAACTCCCCTCCTATCCAAAATTATAATTCCAATAATACAAAATACCTTCATCAAAATCCTAAAACTATGGCATCCATTTCCGAAACTTCCATTAAACGCCCCGTGTTGGCGGTGGTGATGTCAATTCTGATTATTCTTTTTGGGGTAATTGGTTATACCTATCTGGGAATTAGAGAATTTCCCAGCGTTGATCCGCCCGTTGTAACCGTCCAAACGAACTACACGGGGGCAAATGCGGACATTATTGAGTCGCAAATCACCGAACCTTTGGAGGAATCAATCAATGGAATTGCGGGAATTAGGACATTAACTTCCACCAGTCGGGATGGGCGTTCGACGATTTCAGTTGAGTTTGATTTAGCGGTTGATATTGAAGATGCCGCCAATGATGTGCGTGACCGAGTGGCTCGTTCGTTGGCGAATCTTCCGAAAGACGTTGACCCGCCCGTGGTTGCAAAAGCCGATGCCGATTCAAATCCCATTTATTTTATCAACGTAAAATCTGCCAAACGTGATTTATTGGATTTGAATGAAATTGTTACTCGCAATATTAAAGAGAAATTTCAGACGATTGCGGGCGTAAGTTCCGTGCAGATTTGGGGTGAGAAAAAATATGCGATGCGATTAAGGATTGACCCCGTGAAATTGTCATCTTATCGGTTGACTGCTCCCGACATTGTGAACGCTTTGAACAAGCAAAACATTGAATTACCCTCGGGAAGTATCGAAGGTGCCATGACTGAATTAACCGTTCGGACACAGGGGCGATTGACAACTCCCGAAGATTTTGATAATTTAATTTTACGTGAAGAAGGAGATAAAGTGGTGAAATTCAGCGATGTAGGATTCACAGAATTAGCTCCTGAAAATGAAAAGACGTTTTTTAAACGAGACATGGTGCCGATGGTGGCGGTGGCAGTTGTTCCTCAACCAGGGGCAAATCAGATTCAAATTGTTGATGATATCAAGAAGAAATTAGTGCAAATTAAAAGTACTATTCCTGCCGATGTGGAGATAACGTTGGGTTTGGATTATACGCAATACGTGAGAAAATCTATTACGGAAGTGGAAGAAACCATCTTTATTGCCATTGCTTTGGTTGCCTTAATTATCTTTATTTTTCTTCGGGATTGGCGTTCTACTTTAATTCCATTAACGGCAATTCCAGTATCGTTGATTGGCGTATTTTTCATTATGTACGTCATGGGTTTTTCAATTAATGTACTGACTTTATTAGGAATCGTACTTTCAATTGGATTGGTTGTGGATGATGCGATTGTGGTTTTGGAAAATATTTTTGCCAAAATTGAAGAAGGGATGTCGCCGTGGGAGGCTTCTTTGCAAGGTTCTAAAGAGATTTATTTTGCCGTTATTTCAACAACTGTGACGTTGGCAGCGGTCTTTTTACCCGTAATTTTCCTGCAAGGAATCACTGGCAGATTATTCCGTGAATTTGGAATCGTGGTAGCAGGTTCAGTGATTATTTCTGCGTTCGTTTCGCTGACTTTAACGCCCATGCTAAGTTCAAAAATCTTGCGAGGCGGACATCATCAACCGTGGTTTTATCGAGTTACTGAACCCTTTTTTCAAGGATTAAATCGTGCTTATGAAAACTCATTAACAGGATTTCTGAGAATTCGTTGGATGGCTTGGGTGTTGGTTATTTCTTTCATAGGAATAATTTATGCTATGTTCAAATTCGATGCAATCCCCTCAGAATTGGCTCCAATGGAAGATAGGGGCGGTTTTAGGATTTCGGCAACGGGTCCAGAAGGAGCAACTTTTGACTATATGTTGGGAGTTACGGATGAGGTTGGCAATATGTTATTGAAAGAATTATCTGAAAAAGAACGTAGAGGTGTAATAACAATTACTTCCCCTCCTTTCGGAAATGGTGCGGCAAATACGGGGGCAATTCGAGTGGTTTTAAACGATACAACTCGCAGAACGCAACAGGCAATTGTGGATGAAATTCAGCCTAAATTAAAAAAATATACGGGTGCAAGAATGTTTGTGGTGCAAGAACCCACTATTCAAACGGGGCAACGTGGCGGGGGTTTACCGATTCAGTTTGTGATTCAAGCCGTGAATTTTGATAAACTCAAAAAAGCCATTCCAGAATTCATGGCTAAGGTTCGAGAGTCGCCAAAATTTGAAACAGCAGACGTGAACTTAAAGTTTACAAAACCAGAATTACGCTTAGAAATCAATCGTGAAAAAGCTCAAAATTTAGGTGTTTCTATTCAAGATGTGGCTCAAACACTTCAATTAGGGCTTTCAGGTAGACGTTTTGGGTATTTTTTAATGAACGGGAAACAATACCAAATCATTGGACAAATTGATCGTCCAGAACGAAATGATGTGGGAGATTTACGTTCTTTATACGTAAAAAATAACAAAGCAGAATTGATTCAATTGGATAATTTGGTGAAAATAACGGAGCAAAGTACACCGCCGCAATTGTTCAGATATAATCGTTATGTGGCGGCAACCGTGCAAGCACAAGCGGCAAAGGGCGTGACTTTGGGAGTTGCTTTGGACGAGATGGATAAAATAGCTAAGACAACCTTAGATAACTCATTTTCAACGGCTTACGATGGTCAATCAAAGGAATTTAAGGACTCTTCATCGTCATTGGTGTTTGCTTTTGCTTTGGCTTTGATATTGATTTACTTAATTTTATCGGCACAATTTGAAAGT
>JANXML010000225.1 GCA_025354645.1 Arcicella sp.
TTTCGTTAGAAAGCAAATCTATCTTATACTATCGAAATGTTTCTATTTATGATAGTAAAGGAGTTAGCGGTGTACTATTGTCTGTAATTGACTGGCAACAATTTCCAGTCGGAGGTTTATTTATTAGTTATCAATTTTAAAATCTAAATATCATGAAAAAAAAACAGCTATTGTTTTTGCTGATGACGTATGCCCTTTCAGTAAGCCTGATTTTTGCACAGGATAATACACAAAAGCAATCCAGATTTGATAATGCTCTTGAACCGCAACGGAGACGTTGGCAAGCAACAATTGAGATTGATAAGTTAGTAAAAGCTATTCAGGGGCAACAAACCTTATATGGTCTGACACTAACAAAATACAGTATGGACAAACCTCAAAAGTCAGCTATTAGGTATTCATTTTATGGATATGTGTCAAATGTTGATAACCTTCGAATCAATAGTGATAATACATTCAATCTAAATTTATCAGCTGGAATTGCGTATGAACAACAAAATCAGTTGGGGCGATTCATGTTATTTTATGGACCCGGTATAGGATTTGGCTATGATAGGTCAGTCACCAACTTTGGAGATAATGGTTTGAATACTAAATTTTTCAAGAAAACTATAAATGATGTTAATATAAATTTAGGTTTATATTATGGAGTTCGATTTTTCATCAATTCAAGATTTTCTTTGAATATTATGTCTGGCGTTACTGGGACTTATCTAAATAAAAATAACAATGAGATTATAACTCAGAATTTTGGTACAACAGTTTTTTCTAACAACACCATAAAAGAGTCTAACATAATTTTAAATACGAGTCAAGTTAATCTTGGCTTAGGAATTCATTTTTAACATTTCTAAACATTCAAAATCATGGAAACAAGTATTAATTATTCGCTAAAATCATTGATTGTAGCTCTTTTGACTTTTACACAATGTTTTGGACAAAATAGTGTTACAATTTTGGCTGGACCTCCAGCAAATACCTTTTATTTAGTTGAACCAGGAGAAAACCAGACGTATGTTGAAACTCATAATTCCCCGTCAGGATCAAAAAATCCAACTTACAAATGGAGTGCAGTTGAAGGCGAAATCATCGGAAGTACAACTTCAAGTGGGTTTGTAGTAAGATGGAATAACTCAAATAATTCTAAAAAAGTGAGTCTTGAATATAAATATCAAGTTCCTAAAAAGGATTCTAATGGTGACGATATTCCAAATGAATTTGAAGATAAAACGGCTAATGATGAAAAATTGTTACAGTCAAATACATTGGTAACGTCAATAGCATTTTTATAAACGGAAATGAGTCAGGAAATGGAGGAAGTCAAGTATTGGGTTGTTCAACTAATAGTGTAACCGTTTCAAGTTCTATTCCAGACACAAATCCAAGCGTTTCATTAGTTTATTCATGGATTTTCCCTTCGGGTTGGTCACCAAGCACAGCAACAACATCTATAAACAGTGTTAATGTTATTCCAAATGCAAGTGGTGAAGGAAACATTTCCGTTAGTGTTAGAAGGAGTGACGGTACAACTTCAAAATCAGCAATAATTTCTATCACTCGTCCACAATTCACTTCCCCAACAATAAGTAATTATGGAACTTTGCAAGGAGTTTACGCAGGTGGGTATTTTGACCGAGTGTTCTGTGGAACAACAACTATCGAAGTAACTGGCGGTAATGGCACAAGTTATGATTGGCAAACCACGGGCGGCGTGTCTGTAAGTAGTACAACCTCAACAGCCAGTATTTCAGCTTCCAGTGATGGTACTATTAAAGTCTATCCCGTTTCAGCTTGTGGCTCGGCAGTTGGTACAAATAATTACGCCCTTGTTAATATATTTGTAGGTTCGCCAAATACTCCAACTTTCACCGCTGATGGAGATGGCAATAGTTTTGTAAATATGTGTGCAGGAAACAGCAAGTATTTAGTAGCAAACTCAGATAGAGCTGCATCCTTTGATTTTCAACTTCTGAATGGTAGTGCCTCTCTTATCACACAGGGAAGCAACTCCGCTGTTTTTAACACTTATAATACTGGAACTTTCAGAGTTCAAGCCTTTGCTAATAATTGTAATGGTTCGGGCAGTAACACAAAATATATAAATGTAATCAATTGTTCAAACGGTTATAGGGTCGGACCAAACCCTGCAAGTAACTCTTTATCAGTAACTTATGATAAAGAAACACCAACCGATTTAATGCCTGATAATATAAAATTACTCGATGGTAAGATGAAAGAGTATTTTTCAAAAGATGTTAAGAACAAAGTGAAAAATAAAGAAATGTCAGGTAATACAATTGAAATTGATGTGAGTAAAGCACCAAGAGGAGAGTATTATTTGCATATCACCAATGAAAATCATCCAGACAAAGACAAGCGATTAGAAAAAATTAGAGTAGTTTTACAGTAAAGGAAAACTATTGAAATCTCATTCATAATCATTATGAATGGGATTTTTATATTCTATTCATAAGTAGCACCATAATGTCAATACATCTGAATATTTTGCCATTGTGTCTATTAATGTTAAATAAAGAGTATTTTCAAGCAATAAAGTTCTACTTTTAATTGTTTGTAAACTAAGTATTTCACTGTATAATTTAAAGTAAGAATTGCAGTATTTTTATTTTAGTAAACACCATTATTAACCTCAAATAATATATGCGAATTACGGGTTAAACTTTTATAAAAAAAAGACAGAGTGAGGTATAAAATTGTTTGAGAATTATGGAAAAATCACTCAAACTTATCAAATTATACACCCACATCTG
>JANXML010000264.1 GCA_025354645.1 Arcicella sp.
TATTAAGCATGTTGTAGATGTTTGTAACCATGAGTACAAATAGCCCCGCTGAGACGCTTAGAAGCACATTATAAAACTTTGGAGCTGAAAGTGACAGCCTGATAATAACGGTTGCCAAAGCAAATGAAGAATATCTGAACAGATGAACGTATAAATTACTGTACCGTAAAGAAATAATTAAAATAAGGATGTCCGTAAAAATCAAAATCGTATAATAAAGATTGAAAGTGTTTTGATAGTGATTATTGATAAAAAAATCAATGATATCGTAAATGCAAATAGTTAGAAAAACCATTAATAGGACATTAGCAACGGTCTTTTTCAAAAGAATAAATCGAATTTGTTCTTGGGGACTGTTGGTAATTCGGACGTGGCGTTGGGCTTTGTAGAATAAGCCGATAATTAAGAATATAATAACCGCTCCGATGGCATCCGTCAATAAAGGTAAAAGTTCTAAAAGTATGTCAGCGTTCCATTTAACATCAAGTGGCAGATGTCCCATTTCTTTAAAGGCATCCCGTAATAAAATCAAAGAAACTATTTCAAATTGCTTTCCAACGGAATCAGCAACTGAATGCGTCAGGATAAAAACCAAGCCTAAAATCTCACTAATTAACAAAATACTGAAGGCTAACTCAATAGCAAAAAATTTTCCTACCTTATATTCAATTACTTGATAATGAGATAATAAAGTGATTATTATACCAATCAGGAAAAATAAAACTACCAAATTACTTGTGATTTTCGACGCTTGAATTGAGTGCCAGCGATCTTCACATTTATCGTAAACTGCAATCCAACTTCGTAAGAATTTTTCCATTTTTGCGGTTAGTTTTATCAAAAGCATAATTAATCAAAGACTAAACTACTTGAAAATCATTTATGTTTCATTCTATTCATACTTAACCATAACATTGAGGCAGATATCCCTCATACGCTGAACATTTCACAAAGGTATTGGTTATAATCACATTACTTATCCAATAAATTTTAAATAGTATAATTAATTAACAAAGAAATCATGTTTCACAAATTCAAAGTATCAGAAATAATCATTTTAGTGCTTGTAATTATCTTAATATTTGTTTCAGAATACATTTTTGTATTCCAAAAAGATCAAATGAGAGCAATTTTCATTGGTCTTTGGCCTCCCACCATTTTGGGATTTTTAATTTACGTAAACACGAAACTTAAAAACTAATATGGAAAACTTAGAACTGCTTGTTTTAACATTTGCTGTTGTTGTTTCATTTATCTCCTTTGGAACTGCCACTTACATACAATTCAAAAACATGAGCAAAAACGAATACAAAGGCGGTGGAGAAAGCCACGGAGAAGTCAGTATAGTCAATTTTCTGGGTAACAAAATTGATGATGGAAATAGTAAAAAAAAGATGTAATTTATTGATCAAATTTTGTTAAAAAGGCACAAACATTTAAGTATTTGTGCCTTTTTAAATTACTATTATTATGATTTCTAATTAGTAATTATAGTTTCTTAACTCTTGATCAATTTCAGTAGTAATTTCTTGAATTTTTTGGATTCCAATGTTCCCCATTTTGATGTTTTCATTGGCATGTTTTATGCTAATCTCAACGTCAGTTTGAAAACTTGAATCTAAAAAAACTGAACCTCTGCTTTTTCCAACTGTGATGTTTTTAGTGATAAAATCTCCCACTTTCACAAAAGTATTCATAAAAGTTTCCCCCGCCTTTTCAGTGGCTGGAATGTGATGTTTATAATAAGAAAGTATGAGCTTTTTGAGTTTTTTATTTTCGATAAAAACGGTTTTACCGCTCGATTCAAAGCTCTCATAATTACCACTGTTTTCTTCACCAAAAAAAAGTCTAAAATCAGTATTCAAGGGAAATTTAGTTTTTGATTGGTCGAGACTATCAATTGAAGATTTATTAAGGCTACGAGTGAACTTGAATTGATTGATTAATTTATTAGTTGCATCATTTTGACCTTTCAAGCCCATAATGTCTTTATTCAAATCATCTTTCAAGTCAGTCAAAAATTCCTTCACTTCTTTCTGGTGACTTCTATGTTCGTTTAAATCATGAAACCAAGTTGACAATGAGACAGCAAAAATGATGATTAGTAATTCAGTAATAATTTCTTTCCATCTCTCTGATGATGATGTTTTAGGCTCTTCCAATTTATCTTTTATTTTACGACTGTGTTTTATAATCTCGTGAAACATGAGTTATAGTATTTTATAAGGTTTAAAAATACATAACTGCTTGATTTTAAAATATGTTTTCCGTGAACAGAAAATGCCAAATCATTATTTCGATTTGGCATTTTTTCAATACAATACTATTTTACACTTTCTTTCGGTGTTGAATTCGTTCATAAACCATTTTAATGATTCCATCTTTTAGCCCTAAATCAGGAACAATAATATTTTTTGCTCCCGACCATTTCATCGCTGATAAATATATTTGTGCGGCAGGAAGAATGACATCGGCACGGTCGGCATTCAGACGGAGTTTATTAATACGTTCCTCCAAAGTGAAAGAACCAACATATTCTTTCAACCGTCTTAATTCTTCATAGGTCATGGAAGTTTCGCCTTCGTGATTGGGTGAAATATTAAATAATTTATTGATATTTCCTCCCGTTCCAACGGCGGTTATATTAGCATTTTTTACGTCAATATTGCTGGCAACCCACTTTTTCATTCGCTCCCAATCACCTTCTTTTTCCTTATTTTCTAAAGTACGAACAGAACCGATTTTAAATGAGCGTGAAGCAATTTTCTTTCTTTGAGAATATAAATTTAATTCCGTTGAACCTCCACCCACATCAATATGCAAATAATTGGCATCATCCAAAGCCTGAACCACCACATCATTAATCAATTCCGCCTCTTTTGTGCCTTCAATAATATGGATTTTCATATCCAAAATCTTATGGATTCGAGTAATAACTGCTTCTGAATTTCCTGCTTCACGCATGGCAGAAGTTGCACAAATAAGATAATCTTTCACCTCGTGCAAGTCCATCAATAATTTATAGGCATTCAATAATTTAAAAATTCTCACCTCTGATTCTGGGCTAATTTCTCCATCATTAAATACATCATGTCCTAAACGAAGGGCAAAACGAACGTATTCAACCTTTTTGAAGCTAATCTGCCCGTCATTTTCTAAGACTTTTGAGATTTGCATTCGGGCGGCATTAGAGCCAATATCAATTGCAGCAATTTTCATTTTTTAAGTTAAAGAAGTTACAGAATTGAAAAAATTAAAAGCTGGAATCCAAAACCTTTTAACCTTGAAACTTTTTCAACTTTATAACTTATTAAATGTATATCCGTTTCCTTCTTCCTCAAAATCTAATTCAACGCCCATTAAGTACATCAAATGTGGACGTTTAATTAATAATCCGATATGAAGATTTTCAATTTCGTAAAGGTCGTCAAGGTCTTCCATTTTATCAAATCCGATGAAATAGGTTGCACTACACGCCCCTCCCCGCAAGCCAATTCTAAGAAAATAGTTTTCAGGTATTCCTTTGATAGTCAAGGCTTTATTAACTTGTTCCTTAGCGTTTTCAGTAATATTGATAGGAATTATTTTTGTTTCACTCATAAAAAAATATGAAGTTCGCCCTGTATAGGTTCATTTCGAGCTTAAAATTAACTATTTTTGAGGAAGATATTGGTTCTTTGTACAGAGTTCTTTGTTCTTGGGTTCTTTATCTATTAATGTTCAGAAATGGACAAAAATTTATATTTTGAGCTTTAACACTAATTCAAAGAACTCAGAACTATAAACTCCAATTTTTAACCAAAGTAAAATGGAATTAGTTGCCGATTTAGTTAAAATTATTCTTCCTGCGGGCTTGGTCTTATGGGCTATGTACTTGACAGTCAGTTCGTTTATCAAAAAAGATGTGGTTGAAAAAGAATTAGCCATTAAAGCTGAAACTACAAAAACACTTCTTCCGATTCGTCTTCAAGCCTATGAGCGAATGGCTTTATTTTTGGAAAGAATTTCTCCAAATAATCTCTTAATTCGGTTGAATGGACAAACGCCAAATGTTCTTTCTTTTCAACAATTAATGTTATCAGAAATCAGAGAAGAGTTTTCTCATAATCTTTCTCAACAAGTATATATGAGTGATGAGGCGTGGACAGTCGTGAAAAATGCTATGAACGAAACGGTTGCTTTGATTAATCTTTCCGCCAGAGAATTAGCTCCCGAAGCATCGGCATTAGAACTTTCAAAACGCATTTTTGAAGTAATCATGGAAAAAAATGTCAATCCATCTGATGAGGCTTTGAGAGTGATTAAAAAAGAAATTAGGGATAATTTTATGATGTAAATGTCTATCAGTTTTTGGCAGTTGGCTTTCAGCAAAATATAAATTTAGTTGATTGATTAAAAGAAAAGCGTTTATATCAAATTACTAATCTAATTAATTTACTAAAAACCATTCCGTGAATAAAATCTTAGGTGTCATACCCGCCCGATACGCTTCAACTCGTTTTCCTGCAAAACCCCTCGTTGATATTGCAGGAAAATCTATGATTCAGCGGGTTTATGAGCAAGCTATGAAAGCAAGTTCGCTCGCAAAAGTAGTTGTTGCAACGGATGATGAACGTATTTTTAATCACGTTTTATCCTTTGGTGGAGAAGTAATTATGACATCCCTAAAACATCAAAGCGGCACGGATAGATGTTTTGAAACCTTTCAAATTGTTTCGAGAAGTGAGCGAAAGAAACATGGAAAACTCTATCGAAAATTTGACTATGTCATTAATATTCAGGGAGATGAGCCTTTTATTCAACCCGAGCAGATTGATATTTTAGCGAGTTGCTTGACCGAGAAAACGGAATTGGCAACGCTCGTGAAACAGATTGAAGATGAGTCCACTTTATTCAATCCCAATACGCCAAAAGTAGTTTTCGATAACAACCACGAAGCCATTTATTTCACCCGCCAAACCGTTCCGTATTTGCGGGGAATTGAAAAAGAAAAGTGGTTAGATACGCATAATTATTTCAAGCACATTGGCATTTATGCGTACAGAGTGGATATTTTGAAGAAAATCACTAAACTCCCGATGGCATTATTGGAACGGGTAGAATCGTTGGAACAGCTGCGTTGGTTGGCGAATGGCTATAAAATAAAAATTGCCGAAACTCCTTACGATAGTTTCGGCATTGATATTCCAGCGGATTTGGAGGAGGCTTTAAAAAGAGTTATTTCATCTGGAAAGTGATTTTTATTTGATAAGAAAGTTTTATTTTCTCAACAGCAATATCTGTTTTGAAAGTACCGCTACTAATGTAGCCTTTTAACTTATGAAAATCTAATGATTCTTCAACGTCAATAGATAGAACATCATAGTTATTTTCACTGATTACAATTACATCGCCAATCTTTTTTCCAAGACTTTCAGCTATTGAAGTTGCTTTTTCTTTTGCATCATTAACAGCATCTTTTCTCAATTTCTTCTCGTATTCAGCTCTCTTTTTATTAGTTTTTTTAACCATTGATGTACTTATCAATCCCATTTTATCCAACTTGGGTAACAAATTATTAATATCGTTAATCGAACTAATTTTCAAAACATAATTTCTACTTTCCAAAAAATTAGTTGGCTTATTATCGGGAGAATAACGTCTGCTTCCTTGTAATAAATTAATGGTCAAATTCTCTTTTTTAATACCAATTTCTTCAATTGCTTTGACGAGTGCTTGCTCTAAAATTTCGATACTAACTTTCTCATTTTCTGATTTATAGTATTCCTGTAAATTAATATTGTATTCAAAATAATCTGGTATAACTTCAATTTCAGCATGTCCTATTACCTCTATTTTATTAATAGAAGTTTGATTCTGTGCTGTTAAATATGTTGTAGAAAAGCATATCAAACATAAAATTATAAGTAGTTTTTTCATTTTTGTAGTGTTTTTATTGTGAATTTGTATTTGTTATTTTATCAATATTTTTATTTCGCCGTCAAATAAACAAACGGAATAATACATTCTTCCAAAGACACGCCACCATGCTGAAAAGTATTTCTGTAATGACTTACGTAATGATTGTAATTATTTGGATAAGCAAAGAAATAATCTTCCATCGTGAAAACGTAAGTAGTTGATACATTGACCTTTGGAAGAAAATATCGCTCAGGTTTACGACAAACCAACAAATGTCCATCATCATCCCAATTCAAGTTTCTGCCTTGTTTATAACGTAAATTTGTATTCACTGAACGGTCGCCCACAATCTTTACGGGGTTTTGAACTCGAATCATTCCATGATCGGTTGTAATGATTAATCGACCTTTTTTCTCCGCAATTTTCTTCATCAAATCAAACAAAGGCGAATGATTAAACCACGATGCCGTCAAACTTCTATAACCCGATTCATCGGGGGCTAATTCCTTTATCATTGCCATGTCAGTCCGTGCGTGCGAAAGCATATCCACGAAGTTATAGACCACAATATTCAAATGATTTTGCTCTAATCTTGAAAAATTTTCTACCAGGTTTTTGCCTTGATTATTGTGAATAATTTTGTGGTAAGACGCCTTAACAGGAAAAGGCATTCTACTTCTTTTGAGTTGTTCCTGAAAGAAAAATTCTTCGTGTTTATTGAAACCTTCTTCTTCTTCACTATCGCCAATATCTTGCACCCAATGCTTTGGATACTGTTTTTCAATTTCAGAAGGCATTAAACCCGAGAAAATGGCATTACGGGCGTAGGCAGTTGTGGTGGGCAAAATTGAGTAATAAACCGATTCAGTTTCAACCGAGAAATAATCTTGAATTAAGCCTTCCAAAATTTTCCACTGGTCAAAACGAAGGTTATCAATTAACACAAAAAACAAGGGAGAATCTTCTTTCAATAAAGGAAAAACCTTCTTCCGCATCAATTCATGCGATAAAATTGGGCGGTTTGCTTTGGGTTCATTTAACCAATTTTCATAATTCTGAGTAATAAATCGGGAAAAATTTGCGTTGGCTTCCGATTTTTGCATATTCATGACCTCCGCCATTGATTTATTTTCGGTACGGTCAATTTCTAATTCCCAAAAAAGCAATTTTTTATAGATTTCTGCCCATTCAGTATGATCAATATTGTCTTGATATTGCATCGCAATCTGACGAAATTCTTGCTGATATGAAAGATTAGTTTTCTCTTCTTCCAATCGTTTTTTATCTAAAATTTTCTTAACCGAAAGAAGTATCTGGTTGGGATTCAGCGGTTTAATTAAATAATCAGCAATCTTTGAACCGATTGCCTCTTCCATAATATATTCCTCTTCTGACTTCGTAATCATGATTACTGGAAGATTTGGCTTCAATTGTTTTATAATCGGTAGAACTTCCAAACCCGTCATGCCAGGCATATTTTCATCTAAGAAAACAACGTCAAATTTCTTTTTTCCGAGTTCTTCTAAGGCATCATTTCCTGAATTCACGGGTGTAACTTCATAGCCTTTTTGCGTAAGAAACATTATATAAGGTTTGAGCAAATCTATTTCATCATCTGCCCAGAGGATTGAATACTGCATAATTATTGGTTTAACGTTGAATGAAAGGATAACGGAAGGTAATTTGTTTTGTTGTCACAAAATTAATGGTTTAACATTTTTTAAGGTTAATTAATTTCATTTTTCAATATAAGTAATGATACTCCGTATTTGTATTTTCTTTAAATTGTATAAAAAACTATTCCAACCATGACAAATAATCTTAACCGCCGTTCATTTCTGCAAGCATCAGCTTTGGCAGGATCGGCATTTTTACTATCTCCTTCGCTTCTTGCGAATAATAAAGCCAGTAAAAAAAATATCGGAATTCAGTTGTATTCTGTTCGTGAAGAGATGAAAAAAGACCCATTGGCAACGCTTAAAAAGGTGGCAGAAATGGGTTATAAAAACGTTGAACACGCCAATTATGTCGATGGCAAATTTTACGGATTTACTCCTACCGAATTCAAAAAAATCCTTGATGGTTTAGGCTTAGCCATGCCAAGTGGTCATACGGTGATGGGCGGTCAACATTATGATAATGCCAAAAATGATTTTACGGATGTGTGGAAAAAAACCGTTGAAGATGCTGCTTTGATGGGTCAAAAATACGTGGTGAGTCCTTGGTTAGATGTGAGTTTGCGTAAGAATTTTGATGACTGTAAACGTTTTATGGAAGTTTTCAATAAGTCAGGAGAATTATGTAAAAAATCAGGAATGAAGTTTGGTTATCACAATCACGATTTTGAATTTAGTTTGAGATTAACAAGCGTGAAAGTTTATGATATTATATTGCAGAATACTGACCCAAATTTAGTGGCTCAACAATTGGATATTGGCAATATGTATAACGGAGGCGGTCGTGCGGTCGAATTACTGAAACAATACCCAGGACGTTTTGAATTAATGCACGTAAAAGATGAAATAAAAGGGGAGAAGGAGGCTTATGAAAGCACTATTCTCGGTACTGGAATTATTGGCGTTGCGGACGTTTTGAAATTAGCCGCAAAAAGCGGAGGAACCACAGAATACATCGTTGAACAAGAATCTTATCAAGGTAAATCACCGTTAGATAGTATTAAAACTGACTTGGATTGGATCAAAATGGCGAAGTTTTAATTATTAATTATGGGGTATTAGGAATGATGAATAATGCAAACCTAATACCTCATAACTCTACCTATTTACTTTTTTCCACGTACCGCCTTAGCTATCACCGCCCATTTTTCATCTGGAATCTCATTCAAATCCGAAAATTCTCCTGCACCCATGAGCCATTCTCCACCATCAATCGTGATGACTTCTCCATTGATATACGCCGAAAACTCCGACATTAAATAGGCTGCCAAATTGGCTAATTCTTGATGTTCACCAACTCTTTTGAAAGGAATTCTATTAACTGGCGATAATTTTTCTGCTAATTCTTCCCCCATTGCCTCTGCTGGGAAAAGACGTTCCCAAGCTCCTTCCGTTGGAAATGGTCCTGGGGCAATAGCATTGAAACGAATACCATATTTTGCTCCCCACTCCACCGCTAATGAGCGTGTGAGAGCCAATACACCCGCTTTTGCCGTAGCAGATGGCACAACATAACCCGAACCCGTCCACGCATACGTCGTTACGATGGACATAACCGTTCCTTTAATCTTTTCCGCAATCCAATATTTGCCAAAAGCCAAAGTGAAATTATACGTTCCTTTCAACACAATATCGACCACCACGTCAAACGCCTTGTGAGAAAGATTTTCGGTTGGGCTGATAAAATTACCAGCGGCATTATTCACTAAACCATGCACCGCCCCAAATTCCTCAACCGCCATTTTTAAAACGTTTTCTACTTCGTTATAATTACGAGCGTCGCAAGCAATTGGTAATACTTTTCCACCTGTCTCAGTTCTTAATTCTTCGGCGGTTGCCATCAAAACGTCCATTTTTCGAGAGGCAATTACAACGTTTGCTCCTAACTCCAAAAAATATTTTGACATTGAACGACCTAAGCCCGTTCCTCCGCCCGTAATTACGATTGTCTTTCCTGCTAATGCTCCATCTCTGAGCATGGGTTCATTGAATTTCATATTGAGTTTATTTAAATGATAATGGTTGCAATATCGTAGAATAAAAATTGTTATGCAAGCATACGATTTATTGACTCAAAAAAAATCCCGAACCTTTCGATTCGGGATTTTTAGATTGATATTGTGCTGTTGTTAGTTGAAAGTATAACGAATACCCAACTGTCCTTGCCATCTTGAACCAAGACCAACTGAATTTTGGAACGAGTTTATCAAAGGAGTGTCAGTACCTGTAACCAACGGATTCACGTTGAATGCTGGAATACCAGTTACAGGATCTATTCTACTGAAACTTATCAAACCTGAACGAATAACGGACTGATTTAAGCCCCAACTTGTTGCTACAAAATTACCAGCATTGATTACATCGGCAGATAACTGAAGAGCATTTTTGCCAAGTTTGATATCCACAACAAGTTTAAAATCAAATTGAGAAGCCCAAGGGAGTTCTCCTCCATTTCTTTCTGCATATTGTCCACGACGAGTACTCAAATAAGAATCTTGCTTGATGTAATTATCTAAGTCAGTCCATTGCTTTGCAGCAGTATAAGTAACTCTACCCGAAGTTGAGATATCAGATAAACTAATTTCAGAAGCATCTCTTGGCACATATAACAAATCGTTACCGTTGATACCGTCTCCGTTCATATCTCCTGCGTATGTGTATGAGAATCTACCAGCGGGTCCTGTTGTGTAGATAAACCCAGCAGTCAATGCAAGATTTTTCCCAACATCTTGACGATAAGAACCGTTGGCTACGATACGGTGTCTTTGTAGAAAGTTACTGTATGAAAGTGCTGTTGCGTTTGGATCACCCGAAACCGCACGACCACTCCAAATAGAGGCAGCTACTGAACCACCGTCATTCACCGATCTTGCATCTGTGTAAGTGTATGATAAACCTGTAGAGAATCCGTTATCCCATACTTTCTTAACTTCACCTGTCAACGTATATGAATAACCTTCACTTGTATTACGCATCACGATTGCATCAGAGATTGCTGGACCACTTACCAAACCACCAGCTGCATTGTAAGTCCCAACTTCTGGGTTAGTTACTTTTCCTGTTCTTGAATCGGTTGTTGTTGGGAACAAAGTTGGCGTTCTTACGTAAGCCGTAACTGCTCCTGTTGCACTCAAAGTTTTTGAATAGAAGATAGGACGTTTATCAGCACCTAAAGAAGTGAATTGAGAACCAGGCAAAGCAACGTTATCGTGATAAACAGCGTTTAAATCTTTGGTATAAATACCCTCAAGTGTCACTAACCATCCATTTCCTAAATCCTTATCAGCAGCTAAGTTAGCACGAAATATTTGTGGAAATTTGAAGCCATCTTCCGTTACAGCCAATTGATACTGACTTTTCAGCTTTTCAGTTTTGTAAGCATCAGGTGATGGATTGAAAGGACGTTGTGCCAATGAAGTGGCATTCACGATACTTTCAGCTCCAAATAATAAACCGTTGTTACTGGCTTGGTTTGAAATCCAAACGAAAGGAACACGACCCGTGAATACCCCTACACCTCCACGAACCTGTGTTGTTTTATCATCATTAACATCCCAGTTGAAACCCACACGTGGAGACCATAATACGGTTCCACCTGGTAGACGGCTCGTATTTATTTTTACGCCATCTCTAAAATTTAAACCAGAAACGTTTTTGTTTTCTTCAAGAACAGAAGTTACACTTGGAATATCAGCACGCAAACCTACCGTTAATTTCAAATTATTTCTAACTGCAATTTCGTCTTGAACGTAGAATCCTAACTGTTGTGCACTTATTTTTGCTAATGGAAGGTTCTCACCGTTCACCAAAGAATATCTCACTTGGAACAATGTTGGATTTGAAATTGTGGTTGCTCCTGCCTTTGGTGTTTGCGTGGCACTACTAATAAAATCATCAATAGAAGGAAACTGATAAAGACTATTAAACTGCGGTGCGAATCCATTTTCGTAAGAATAAAATTCGTTGTATGTACCAAGTGTGAAAGTATTTTTTCCCGAAAATATTGTGAAGTTATCAGAAATTTGAAATACGTCTGAATTCAAAATATTTCCTGCTGTGAAAGGCTCATACCCAAACGTAGTCAATTGTGTAGTCCCCGTGGTTCCACCACTTCCGATGTCTACTAATGGAAATGCGGTTGATTTTGCGTTACGAAAATCTCTTGATGAAGTGAAACCTGCTTGGAATACGTTTGCGTATTTGTTTCTAAACGTACTGTTTAATTCAGCAATTACAGAATTAAGGTTGTTATTAATTTCATAAAAACTGCTCGTGAAAGGCAATGCCTGTAATCCTGGACCACGCCCGTTTGTTAATCCCCCACTACCACTTGGGTTTAAGTCTCTATTTGAAACAAAGTAGTTGTATTTAACCGTAAATTTGTTGTTATCATTGATGTTCCAATCCAATTTGAATGTTGCTTTATCACTATTAGTTGGCACAGAATATCCATCATAAGTACCCGCATCATAGTTATACTTTGTTTTCAAAAATGTTGATAATCTGTCTAATTCAGAAGCTGACGCATTTGAAATACCCGCTGTTCCTCTTGTAGCAACGTCTCTCAAAGCACTCCATCCACCAGGAACTGGATCGTTTCTGCGGTCTTGCTCATAGTTAGCAAAGAAGAATAACTTATTCTTAACGATTGGACCTCCTATACGGAATCCAACAATATTTTGATCAAATTTCAGAACTTTGTTTTCAACTTCTCCAATTTTATCTCCCACAAAGTTTTCGTTTCTTGTAAGATAATAAACAGAACCTTGAATCTGATTTGTACCACTTTTTGTCACAACATTGATACCCGCACCCGTAAATGAACCCTGACGAACGTCATAAGGAGCAATACTGATTTGAACTTGCTCAATGGCATCCAAAGAAATTGGTTGAGAATTTGTTTGACCTCCCAACGTTCCAGATAAACCAAATGAATTATTAAAAATAGCACCGTCAACTGTGATGTTGTTGAAACTGTTACTACGACCAGCAAAACCAAGTCCATTTGAACGAGAATCCAATTTTGCAAAATCTGTAATTGAACGGTTCAACGTTGGAAGTGTTGTCAACTGACGATTTGTTACGCCCGTAGCTGCTCCCGTACGTCCTGCATTAATAACAGAATTTTTATTAGCAGAAACTTTGACTTCTTCTAATTGCGTTTCAGCAGTGATTAACTTAAAGTTTTGACGCAAGTCTTGTCCTAACGTTAAAACTACTCCTGAGATTACACTTTCTTTATAACCTACAAATGAGGCGGTAATTTTGTATGGTCCTCCCAAACGAACAGCAGGAAAAGCATAACGACCATCTACTCGAGTAGATGCTCCATAACGTGAACCAGAGGGTTCATGAATTGCAATGATGGTTGCACCAGGCAAAGCTTCGCCTTTTTCGTCCAAAACGACACCCGACATCGAAGCAGTGGTGACAGCTTGAGCGAAAACTTGTACACTTGATATGGTCATCAAAAGAGCGAAAAATGCTCCCAAAACAACCTTAGTGGTAAAGATTTTTTTCATGATTGAAAATTTGAATTTTAATTAGAAATTGGATGAGTGAATTTGAGTACAAAATAACAACAAAATTTTAGCAAGAACAACAAGCACTTATTAAGAAAATGTAAATATTTAATGGTCAATGTGCTGATTTAGAGGATTTATATAAGAAAAACATTGAAAATTAATATTTCTTTTTTTAGAAATTTACTTTTTATTTTAATTTAAATTGATTTTTTGTAAGTCTATCAGTTTAGTATTTTTTTAAGAATATACTTTTTAACTTTGTAGCTTTAATTCGTTATTTTAAACGATATTTATCATTAATTGTCACAATCGGTAAATCTAATTTTTGGGTGTGGAATATATTTTAGCATTAAATTAAATGAAACTTTTTTATAGACAAACGGGTGAATCTGGTACGCCAATTATTATTCTTCATGGGCTTTTTGGTTCTTCTGATAATTGGTTGACGCTTGGAAAAATTTTAGGTGAAACACATCGTGTGTATATACTTGATGCTCGTAATCATGGTCAATCACCACGGAGTGAATTATTTGATTATAATGTTATGGCAGCGGATTTGAAAGAATTTATGGACGAGCATTCAATAATCAATCCAATTTTGATGGGGCATTCAATGGGAGGGAAGACGGTTATGCAATTTGCTATGAATTACTCAGATAGTTTTTCAAAGATGATTGTTGTGGATATTGCTCCCAAATTTTATCCAGTACATCACACCATGATTTTGCAGGGATTAGCTTCGATTGATTTAAAAACGTTGAAAAGTAGAACGGAAGCAAATGATATATTGAAACGATTTGAAGAAAATGAAGGCGTTCGTCAGTTTTTATTAAAGAATTTATGGAAAAATTCTGAAAAGAATAATGAATTTGACTGGCGATTGAATGTGCCAGTTATCTCGAAAAATATTGATTTAATTGGTTATGAACTATCGAATGAAAAAGCAGTCGAAAAACCAGTTTTGTTTATCAAAGGCTCTGAATCGCACTATATTCAAGCAGAAGATGAACGCAAAATATGGGAATTATTTCCAGATTATGAACTCATAACGATTGAAGATGCAGGACATTGGGTACAGGCAGATAAACCAAAGGAGTTTTTAGAAATTGTACAAAGATTTTCCAGAATTAAAGAATAATAATTAATGCTATATTTAATACCAACCATACTCGCTCCTGAAACTGCGGAGTCCGTTTTAAGTCCTCAAATCAAAGAGATTATTAAAACTACTGATTACTATTTTGTGGAAAATGTCCGCACGGCTCGCCGATTCATTAGCGAATTGAAATTGGGCAAAGTTATTGATGAACTCATTTTTTTTGAAGTGGATAAAGATACTAATGTTGATCAAGTTCGTAAATATTTTAAGCAAGTGCCGCCAAATCAACAAATTGGCGTAATTTCCGAAGCAGGTTGTCCTGGCGTTGCTGACCCTGGGGCAGTTGCTGTGAAAGTGGCTCACCAATTGGGAATGAAAGTAATCCCATTGGTTGGACCTTCATCCATACTTTTGGCGTTGATGAGTTCGGGTTTTTCAGGACAATCATTTGTCTTTCATGGTTATTTACCAATTGAAAAAGTTGAAAGAGCTAAAAAGATAAAAATGTTAGAAACGGATTCCAGAAAGCAACAGACCCAGATTTTTATGGAAACACCCTTTCGCAATGATTCCTTTTTAGAAGATTTATTGAATACTTGCCAGCCTGATACTTTGCTTTGTATCGCCAGTAATATAACTTCCCCAGATGAGTTTATTCAAACAAAAACTGTTCATCAATGGAAAGCAAAAAAACCGAACTTGCATAAAAAGCCAACGATATTTTTAATGTAATCCTCTCTTACTCCAAAAGGGGTCTTCCTTTTTTTTATTAACTTTGCATCATGATACAAGTCCAAACCTTCACATTTAATCCATTCGCAGAAAATACTTACGTTTTGTATGACGAAACCAAAGAAGCGGTAATCATTGATCCAGGTTGTCATAATTATGAAGAACGTAAAGAATTGAAAGATTTTATTGATAATCAAGAACTTACAGTCGTTCATCTGCTTAATACGCACGCTCATATCGATCATGTATTAGGTAATGAATACGTAAAAAGAACTTTCGCCGTAAAATTGCATCTCCATAAAAAAGACCTTCCAGTTCTTCAAAATGCAGCTTCGAGGGCAGAATTTTACGGTTTCCCAAATTATGAAGGCTCAGAGGTTGATGTTTTTATTGAAGAAGGTGACATCATCAAATTTGGAAATAGTAAATTAGAAGTACTTTTTGTGCCTGGACACGCTCCTGGACACGTGGCATTTATAAATCGTGAAGAAAATATTTGTGTAAGTGGAGATGTATTATTTAAAGGAAGCGTCGGCAGAACTGATTTTCCGATGTGTAGTTTTCCAGATTTAGAGAATAGTATTAGAACCAAATTATACACGTTGGATGATGAAATGGTGATTTTCCCTGGACATGGCGGCATTACAACAATTGGTTCAGAAAAGAAAAATAATCCGTTTGTTAAAGCATAATCTAATCAATAGTAATAAAATTTAGAGTTCATATTTATCAATTAAAATTTTCTATGATACCTATGTCCTCTTTGTGGTTGCATGGACGAAATAAAAAAACATATACCCAACGCCCTAACTTGTGGCAATCTAATTTGCGGAATTTTTGGAATCCTTTATGTTTTTAAAGGCGATTTATTCACAGCTTCTATCTTAATGGGCATTGCCCTAATTTTCGACTGGCTTGATGGTTTCATTGCTCGATTACTCCACGTGAGTTCTCCCATCGGAAAAGAATTAGATTCTTTGGCAGACATGGTTACATTTGGTGTTTTACCCGCTTTTATGATGTTAAAATTGATTGAAGGAAGTTGCACAACAGGCACTTGTACCATTGGGTTAGGTGGTTTTTATAAACCTTATATTTCTCTTGCCTTAGCGGTTTTCTCGGCTTTACGTTTAGCAAAGTTCAACGTTGATACTCGTCAAAGTGAATCTTTCATTGGCGTTCCAACCCCTGCCAATGGAATGGTGGTTGCTTCTTTGCCTTTAATATTGATGTACCAGCCTGAGATTGCCAAATTCATAATTCAATTTAATGTTTTGGTAATTTATAGTGTTGTAATGTCCTATTTATTAGTCGCAGAATTGCCTCTTTTTGCTTTGAAGTTTAAAAACTTTGGATGGGCAGAGAATCAAATCAAATATATTTTCCTGATTATTTCGGTAATTCTGTTGATTTTGCTGAAATTTGTGGCAGTTCCAGTAATTATTTTTTTATACATCTTAATGTCAGTTGCTCAAAATTTATTGGTTAAGAAGTAAATGACTACAAGATAAACTTTCAAAAACACAATTCAAGATGAAATTTTTTATTGACACAGCCAACCTCGCTGAAATTCAAGAGGCTTATGATTTCGGGGTATTGGATGGTGTAACAACCAATCCGTCATTGATGGCAAAAGAGGGAATTAGCGGTAAAAATAATGTTTTGAAGCATTATAAAGCCATTTGTGACATCGTGGACGGTGATGTTTCAGCGGAAGTTATCGCTACTGATTTTGAAGGCATGATTCGTGAGGGTGAAGAATTAGCAGATTTAGATGAGAAAATTGTCGTAAAAATACCTATGATTAGAGATGGGATTAAAGCCATTAAATATTTTTCAGAAAAAGGAATCAAGACTAATTGTACCCTAATTTTCTCGGCAGGTCAAGCTCTTTTAGCGGCAAAAGCGGGTGCAACGTATGTGTCTCCCTTCATTGGTCGTTTGGACGATACGGGATATGATGGCATCGATTTAATTGAACAAATCCGTACGATTTTTGATAATTATGGTTTCGATACTGAAATTTTAGCGGCTTCAATTCGCAATCCAATTCATATCATTAAATGCGCAGAAATCGGTTCTGACGTTATGACGGGTCCACTTTCTGCGATTTTAGCTTTGTTGAAACACCCTTTAACAGAGAATGGTTTGAAACAGTTTTTAGCCGACCATGCGAAGGCAAATGGATAAAAAACAGGAGATATGAAATACTATTTATTTCATATCTCCTATTTTTTTTCACAACTACTTTTAATATTTAATTAATCTAATATTATCAATATTTAGTTCTGATGGAATATCTTTATAAGCATCAAAACCTATTGATATTTTTGAAATTCTTTTTGCATCTATTTTATCACCTTTTTTCGTACCATACCAAAAATTAAATTCTGATAGTCTAACCGTTACAGGTTGCCAGCCGTCCCAATCACACTTAATGGTTTTATTCCAGTTTCCACCGTCTTTGTCCGTAAAAGCGATTAAAAGTGTTGTGCCTTTTTTGCCGTTATTATTAACATCCATTCTTACGGCTGCTCCTTCCGTCGTAACCTGAGAAAGATCATACACGATAGCGTCATCGTGCGATGCACCAACGTAACCATTCTTAGTTGTTCCTTTTAAATTAGTCATTTTCATAAATTTACCCAACTTTTGGGCAGGCTCAGTATTGCTGGTTGTCCAAGGTCCATCCACATCTCCATACGTGTACCAATATGATTTGTCAGAAGAACCTCCACCATCGAAATCAGCAATCATGTGAAATACTTTTTCGCTGGCGACTTCAATTGTACTTTCATACGTACCACCACCAATATTTATATTTCCAGTCGTAACCGTTACAAGACCTCCTGGTCCTGCGGGCATTTTCACTACCAATTTTTCTTTATCTTTTGACACAATTTCGGCAACGTTAGAACCAATTTTGACCTCTAATTCAGGCGAAAATCCTTTGCCCGTAAAGTTTGTGCCAGTAATTGTAACTAATTCACCCGCTGAACTTGCTCGGGGTTGCACATCAATCACAACAGGTTTTGGTTGTAATACTTTAAAATCAATGGTTGCCATGGTGGCATCTCCACCCGCATTAATCAATGTTATTTTCTGTGAACCAAAATTTGCTTCGTTTGGCACTCTTAATAAAAATACGCTATCGGTGTTATAAACAGGATTAAATATCGCCACTGACGAACCAAACAATACCTTCTGAATTTTATTTAAACCATTGCCTCTAATGGTAATTAAAGCACCTAATCCAGCAGCTTGTGGTGAAATTTGTAACCCAGCGGGCATCACCACAAGTTCTTTTTTTTCACAAGCGTTCATCATAATTAATGTGCTTACTGAAAAGAAAATTAATATATATTGATGTATTTTTTTCATTACTTTTTTTAATTAAAAATGACGATAGAGCCAAACTCATATCTAATTTATTGAGAAAATTAAATTTCCTTATTTAAAAGTGTAAGGAATGGGTTCTTCCAACAACTTTGGACTGCGGTCTGATTCTCCCTGTGGAATAGGCATTAAAAAGTCTTTGGCTGTTGGTGTAATTTTACGACTGGCTGGTCCACTCGTTAAGTCATAATAATTACCTCTTTCTTGTTTACTAATAATATCAATTGCTTTTGCACGGTCAATTCTACATAAGTCATACCAATAGTCACCTTCGCCAGCCAATTCAATTCGTCTTTCTTGAAGAATATTATCGAAAGTTATGATTTGAGCGGATGATAAACCCGCACGAGTTCGTACTTTGTTAAAATATGAAACGGCTTTGGTGTCGCTCGTACTCGTTGCTGTACCCATGATTGCTTCTGCCGCAATTAAATATACCTCGGCAAAGCGGATAATGTTGGTATTCAAAGAGGTTTTCATAAAAAACACATCTCCATCAAGTCCACCATTAACAGGAGGTGCTCCCACAATATTTTTGCGAAAGTTTGCTTTGGAAGGAGAAATTAATTTAGTCGTAGGATAAGTATAACCTTTGGGATTACCTTTTGAAATTAATTCAGGATAAACATCACCAGGAGTCATGATAGAAGGTTTCTTACGCTTATCATTGCTTTGATATACACTTACCAAATCAATACTTGGAGCATAAGAACCAAAACTCACCCGTGTCCAAAATTCCTTCATTATAAGGAGCTAAATACGATTGAATGGTGTTTTGCGTTCCCCAATTATCAGAATTTGCCTTCCATTGTAAGGCAAAAACCGATTCTGCATTGTTATTTTTCAATTGCTTAAAACAATCTGCATAATTATCCATCAAGCTATACTGCCCCGAATTAATTACTTCTTCTGCCTTCAAACGAGCATTAGCAAAATCTTTTTGGTATAAATAAACTTTGGCTAAAAGTGCCTTTGCTGACCAAATACTTACTCTTCCTTCTGCACTTTTATTGGATAAACAATTAGCTTCTGCGTATTGTAAGTCTTTGATAATCAGTTTGTAAACATCCTCAGGTTTATTTCTATTGATGTTAGCATCGCCCGTGGCTAAGTCTGAACTTTCTACGATTGGAACGGCTCCCCACAAACGAGTTAAATAAAAATAGGCTAAGGCTCTCATAAACTTAGCTTCCCCAACGGAGGCGTTCAAATCTTCTTTACTGATGCTGGCAGCTGATTTTTCAGGAATCAATTTAATGAGCGTGTTCGACATTCCAATTACCTTATACAAAGATGCCCACGATACGGCAAGATTACTGTTGGCAGGTTGCACACTAAAAACCATGAATGCCTGAAATGAAGGGTCATAAGTATGTACATTTCCCCCCATAATATCCCCCATTGGCACAACTGCTCTATCATTAAAATTGAACCATGGAAAGCCATAAAGGGTGGCAGTTGATGCCAACACTTGCTCTTTTGTTTGAAAGAAGTTATCAATCGTAATGGCTGATTGCGGAGTTTGATTCAAAAATTCCTCTTTGCAACTGGTAGTTACGAATAAACTTAATCCAAGTATTGCTGTATATTTAAAAAATGATGTTTTCATTTGATGTTATGTTTTATTATGGATTCAAGATTAATTAAAACTCAACGTTTACGCCCAACGTAAAGGTGCGTGGGTTAGGATAGTGTCCATTATCAACGTTTGTTAATTTTGAATTTTGATCATAAGAACCTAATTCTGGGTCAAAGCCTGAGTATTTTGTAAACGTTTTCAAGTTCTGAACACTTCCATAAATTTTCAAACGCTTAATAAATACTTTGTCTAAAAGCCCCGTAGGAATGGTGTATCCAAAAGAAATATTTTGAATTCTCACGTAAGAACCATCCTCAATAAAACGGTCAGAGAAACGGTTATTTTGGTTAGGGTCTCCTAAGATAAATCTTGGAAGTTTTCCAGTTGGGTTGTCAAGCGTCCAGCGGTCAGTTACTGTGTTTAATTGATTTTGACCCAATCCAGTTAAACCTTCTGTTCTTACACGAGTGAAGTTGAATATTTTAGCTCCTTGCGAACCTTGCAAGAAAATTGAAAAATCAAAATTCTTGTAGCTGAATGTATTGGTAAATCCAAACGTAAAATCTGGATGAGGACTTCCTAAAATAACACGGTCAGAAGCATCAATTTTACCATCACCATTGTTGTCTGCAAAAATAATATCACCAGGAAAGGTACCCGACCATTTATTCACACCACCATTTTCTGTTTGTTTGGGGCTTGCCTTAATTTCCTCTTCGTTTTGAAAAATTCCTTTGGTAGTATATCCATAAAACATACCAATTGGTAATCCAACGGCTGTTTTCGTGATATTCTCAAAATACTGGATTTTTTCGTAATAAACGTCTTTGTCAGTAGCCAAAGCATTTATGCGATTTTTATAATGCGAGAAAACTAAGTTGGAATTCCACTTAAAATTCTTTGAATCAATATTTGTAGTGTTTAAAGAAATATCAATTCCTTTGTTTTGCATCTCACCTGCATTAAAGAATGGCGATTTTACTTCATCCCAGTTTGTGCCTACGCCCGTAAAAGAAGGCGGTGAAGTTTGCAATAAGAAATTACTTGATTTTTTATCATATACGTCCACAGTTAAATTCACTTTACCTTTCAATAAACCGATATCTAACCCTAAATTAGTTTGATTGGCAGATTCCCATTGGATATTTTCATTCGCTAATTTATCTGAATAAAAACCAGTTCCATACGCAGTAATGACACTTGCCATCAATGAACCATACGAATAAGAAGGTAAATTTTGATTACCAACTGAACCATAACCAATTCTTAATTTCAAGTTATTAATTGCTGTTACGTCTTTCATGAAGGCTTCTTTGGAAATTGTCCATGCGACTGCCGCCGATGGAAAACGTCCCCATCTTTTCTTAGGACCAAAGTTTGAAGACCCGTCTGCACGGTAAGTAAGTGTAAGATTATAACGATCATCGTAATTATAATTTACTCTTCCTAAATATGATTCCATTGCCCAAGGAATGATTAAATCGCCAACGCTTGCTAATTTAGGGTCTCCTAAGTTCAGAGACTGCACATCATTGGAAGTCAAGCCAGTAGCTCCTGAATTAACAGATTTATATATACTATACTGCGATTCATGACCAATCAATGCCGACACACGGTGAAGATTATTGAAAACCTTATTATAATTTAAAAAGGCTTTTGCATTCCAGTAGGTACTTTGTTCATTACGACGAAGCAATTTGCTTTGCGTATTTTCAAGTTTACCCCATTTATACGTTGGATTAAAGGCAGAATTAGCCGTAAAACCCATATCTCCACCAAATTCAGCTCTGAAACTTAATCCACGATACAATGAAACGTCCGCCCAAAAGTTACCATTAAGTCTCGTTTGCTTGCGAGAAACATCTTTTTGCAATGCCAAAGCCACGGGATTAATCGTGTAATAGGCTTGTGGGTCTTCAACACCGCCCCAAGCTCCATCAGGAAGTTTCACGGGTACGGCGGGCGACTGCAATAAGGCTGCACTCACAACTCCATCGTCAGAATCACTCAAAGTAATTTGTTGATTGGTATTGCTTATGGTGAGACTGTTACCAATTTTCAACCAATCTTTTACTTGATTGTCAATGTTTACCCGTAAAGAATAACGGTTAAAATTTGAACCAATCACAATAGCATCCTGCTTGAAATAACCCCCTGAAATATAGTATTGGGTTTTGTCTTTACCGCCCGAAAAACTAAGCTGATGGTTCTGAATAGCCCCTTTTCTAAAAATCTCATCTTGCCAATTCGTTCCGTTTCCTAAAATATTTGGGTTGGCAAATTCTTCATTTAATTGCTGAGAATTATCCAAGCGAGTTTCATTTGAATATTTGGCAAACTCTCTTAAATTCATTACACCCAATTTTTTTGGCACTTCTTGATAACCAAAATAAGTATCATACGTAATCTTTGATTCATTGGCTTTTCCCCGTTTCGTTGTGATAATAACAACACCATTGGAAGCTCTGGCTCCATAAATAGCCGTCGCTGAGGCATCCTTCAAGATGTCAATCGTAACGATATCACTTGTATTAAGGGAAGACAAAACACTCTGATTGCTCTGACCAC
Source organism: Arcicella sp. (assembly GCA_025354645.1). GTDB lineage: Bacteria > Bacteroidota > Bacteroidia > Cytophagales > Spirosomataceae > Arcicella. The sequence continues at coordinate 22,477 of JANXML010000264.1, forward strand.
CACCACCACCAAAAGCGGAGAAAGCCTGAGAAGAAGCCCCATCGCCCGAGAACGGAATTCCATCAATCACGTACAAAGGTTCATTGCTACCCGTAACCGATGTTATCCCTCTGATACGAACCGATACACCCGCACCTGGTTGCCCAGAATTATTGTTTACCATCACACCCGCTGCTTTTCCTTGCAGGGCTTGGTCGATGCCCGTGGCAGGAATAGTTTTGAGGTCTTCCATCGCAATAGATGAAATCGAACCCGTTAAATCTTTACGTTGTTGCGTTCCATAACCCACGACCACTATTTCACTTAATGATTTTACATCTGGATTTAAAGTAACATTAATTAGTGTTCTATTTCTAACAGAAACTTCCATTGGATTATAGCCAATCATTGAAAAAATCAAAATTGGATTTTCTTGTTTGTCGGGAACGCTAATAGAATAATTGCCGTTTAAATCAGATGCTGCTCCAACGGTTGTTCCTTTCAAACGAACACTTACACCTGGCATTGGTTCACCATTTTCAGCCACTACTTTTCCTTTTATTGGATTGGCAATAATAAGTGACTTTACCTCTTGTGATGACAACGGAGAGATTGTTGTGAATGGTTTTTCTTCTGAGTTGGAAGTTCTATTCTCCAATAAATTTACTGAATTAGCCTTTAATTCAGCTAATTCTTCCGAAGTATATAGGTAATATACTTTGCCAACTTTTTTGTATTCAATGCTTTGAGATTTAAGTAAAAAATCCAAAATGACTTCCAACTTGCCGCTTCTACGAAGGTTTTGAGGGACAATTTTACCTTTTAACGTTTTGTCTTTGTAGGTAAAAAAGACGTTGTATTTAGCTTCTAATTCCTTCAAAATATCAGTCATTTGAAGATTCGCTTTTTGTGTACCCTTATTACTGTTGCTTACCAAGAGTTGAGGGCTTTGTGCAGAGGACATCATAATTGCGAAAGTGCTGATGGAGACCAGCAAATAAAATCGCATGAATGTCGAACGGTAGGAGTTGTTTTTCATATAATTCTAATTGTTAAATTTTGAATACTCAGAGTTATTTTTAGGGTTTATTATTTTTAAAATTGGGTAATAACACAATTGTTTTTATTTTATTTTTACTTGAAAAAGTGCCATTTTAAAAATCTCATAAAAAAACTCTGACTTCAAAAGTCAAAGAATTATTTATCTAAGAAGATTTTTTTATCTTCCCGCTTGATTTTCAAAGAATAAATTGTTGAAATTCCTTCTAAAACTTCATCCAAATTGTTGGTCATAATTACGCCCGTCATACGTTCATTTGCTAATTGTATATCCGAAATGACAACTTCAAATCCAAAAGTATTTTCGATTTTGGTTGCAATTTCTTGTAGTGGTGTACTTTCAAGCATCCACCGATTGCTAACCCACGCACTTACCACTTCGGGTTTGACTTCTTTCTTGTTGATTCTCAGAGACTTAGACGAAAAAGAAACTTGCTCGCCAGGGTTCATCATGATGGTTTGAATGTCATCATTGTGATGAACATTTAATCTTATTTTTCCAGAATTAAGGGTGACATTTGTGTTGGTATCCCTCTCAGAAACATTAAATTCAGTACCCAAAACCTCTACATCTACCTTACTGGTATGCACAATAAATTTGGCATTCCCTTTATTTGGTTTTTTTGTTACCGTAAAAAAAGCTTCTCCATTTAGCCATACTTCACGAGTATTTTTTTCTGACCAATCAATCGAAATTTTCAGCGTAGAGTTTGCATTTAATTTCACGATTGAACCATCAGGTAAAGTAATATCACGGTTTTCGCCAAAAGCCACATGATAAGTTTCTTTACGGATATTTGTATAGTAATAAATTGTACATAAAATACTCATTACTAACAAAATTGAGGCGGCAAAACTCATCCATTTAAATCGTTTTTTAAGGGGAATTTTTACTAAATTATCTTGTGAAATTTTACTATTTTGAGATTTAATTTTATTCCAAACGGAGTTTACCTGGTCAGTAGTAGGACTATCATTATCTTCTCGAAAACGAAGAATGATTTCTTTTGCCGCTTTTATTTCCCTTTCCTTATGAGGATTTTCCAACATAAAATTTTGCCAAAAGTTGTTGGTATCAACAGTTGGTTGCAAAATCCATTGTTGGAAATATTCATTCATAACAAATTCGGAAATAGAATAACGCATAAAATTTTCCATAAAAAGTATTGTTTTCTACTTTCTGACGTGATTATCCGAAACATTTCGTTTTCTAATCATTTTTTCAGAAAAAAATTGAGGGAATGGTTAAAATATTTTTTTGAGTTGAATTTTATGTAAAATTTGCCATTGCAGCACGAATTTTTGTTTGAATTCAAGTAAATAGATTTAAAAAATTTGTGCCGTCGTGGCGAGAAAAGAAATTAATAACACAAGAAAAAATTCCTTTTGGAGTTGGAGCAACGATTTTGAAATCAGATTGTAAACTGCTTGGACAGAAATTTCCATTAAATCAGCAATTTCTTGATAAGTCATTTCACTATAAAATTTTAAAAATATTGCTTCTCTTTGCCTCTTGGGTAGGTTTGAGAGGGCTTTATCAATTTTCACTTTACGCTCGCCTTCTTCAATTTCTTGAATCAAAAATGCCTCTTGTGACATCGTAAATTCTTTTGAATAATCATCAATACTATTTTCACCAGAAATTATTTCATCTTTTGATTTGAGTTTTTTGAAAATAGCAAAACGGAGCGATTTGAAAAGATAATTTTTTATTGACTCTGGAATACCTAAATTTTCTCTTGATTTCCAAATACTCACAAATAAATCTTGAATACAATCTTCAATTAATTCAATGTCATGCGTAAACTTTTTGCCGTAGCGATAAAGATGAGCAAAATAGTTGGTATATAAAGTAGCGTACGCTTGTTCATCGCCCCGCTGAAAAGCCAGCCAGATTTGTTGTTCATGAGTATGAAAATATATTTTTATAGGCTCGTCCATTCTATAATTTTTGAAATAAAATAACTGAAAATTTGTAAAATATTTTTAATAAAAAGTGATTTGCCCATAAAATCTATGTCCTGTTAAAGAATAATTTATTTTGGTTAAAATTATCAAAAATTGTTTTTAACTATTAATAATCAATGTTTTGTAAAATTTAAAGATTAGAAACTTATATTCTCTAATTTTAACAACTACTTAAATGAGATAGGTATTCTCAAAAGTTTAAAAAAGTAAATAATACCCAAATTTTCAGTTTTGTGCTTACATAATTTTTAAAAAGACCAAGTTATAATTATTTTCACCCATTTTAAACATTTATTGTAGGCATACTATATAAAATGGATATTTTCGATTCTTAACAGATATACTTAACTTTGAGAATAATAATTTTCAAAATCAAACCTCATTCACAAAAAATATGTTTACGCTCAATCCAGTCGTTTCCATTGAAAATGCTTTTATTTACCAAAAAGAACGTATCGTGTTAAGCGACGTTAATTTTTCCATTAACAAAGGAGAATTCGTTTTCTTAATTGGACGAACTGGAAGTGGCAAAAGTTCTTTACTGAAAACGCTATACGCTGATTTGTGGCTACAACGTGGAAAAGCAAAAGTTGTAGGATATGAAATTGAGACACTTTTACCAGCAAATCGCCCTTTACTTCGACGTAAAATTGGTGTAGTTTTTCAAGATTTTCAGTTGTTTATGGACAGAAATGTAAACGAGAATCTTTTATGGGTTTTGGAAGCAACGGGTTGGACAGATTCTGGAAAAATTAAGGCTCGAATTGCGGAGGTGCTGATGCAAGTGGGAATGTCCACCTCAAAAGATAAAATGCCTCATCAATTATCAGGTGGCGAACAACAGAGAATTGTGATTGCAAGAGCTTTATTAAACGAACCTCAAATTCTATTTGCTGATGAACCAACGGGTAATTTGGACCCTGAAGTTTCAGGACAAATCATTAAACTTTTTCATGAAATCAACAAAGCAGGAACTGCAATTCTAATGGCTACCCACGATTTTGACATGATTAGACGGTTTCCTGCCAGGATTTTGAAATGTGAAAATGGAATTGTTAGTGAAGAGGGTTAACCGCTACTAATCCCAACTTTTCCCCCTCAATCAACAAAAAAGGCATTCCTGAATCGACCGTATTGGCAATTGTTCCTTCCAAAATCGCCTCTCGCAGGGCAATTTTAATGATTCCTACTTCACGTGAAGGCTGAATACCAAAGGTTTCCATAATCATTTCCCCAGTGATTTCTGGTTGAAATTGACGAAGTTTATCGCTCTCTTCGACTTCCTTCAATTTTTGTTCGACAATGTCAAAATTGCGGAGATAGCGTTTTACTTTCTCGCCATTTTTTGAGGTAATATCGGCTCTACACAAAATCATTAAACCTTCTAAATCTTCGCCAGCCTCGAACAATAATCGCCTCAAAGCGGACTCGGTAATGGCTTCTTTTGACAAAGCAATGGGACGTAAATGTAGGCGAACCAAACTCTTTACAAACCGCATTTTTTCGTTCAAAGGCAAACGCATATTCGTAAAAATTCCTTTCACCCATTTTGAGCCTAATTCTTCGTGTCCGTGAAATGTCCAGCCTTTGTTTTTGACAAATCTTTTAGTGGCAGGTTTGGCAATGTCATGCAAAATTGCCGCCCAACGAATCCATAAATCATCCGACTTTTGGGCAACATTATCCAACACTTGAAGGGTGTGATAAAAGTTGTCTTTATGTCCTTTACCTTCTTCCGTTTCAACACCTTTTAACTTCACAAATTCTGGGAAAATTAAACCCAATAATCCGCAAGAATCAAGCAACAGAAAGCCGTATGAAGGTTTTTTGGAAAGAATGATTTTATTTAATTCATCAGTAATGCGTTCTTTCGAGATGATTTCAATTCGTTCTTTTTCTTTGATTAAAGCATCAAAAGTATCGGGGTGAATATCAAAATTTAGCTGGCTCGCAAAACGAATTGCTCGCATCATTCGCAAAGGATCATCGGAGAATGTTATGGAAGGTTCGAGGGGTGTTTTGATGCTTTTTCTGCGGATATCTTCTAAGCCATTGAAAGGGTCAATTAATTCGCCAAAATTGCTATCATTCAAGGAAATAGCCATCGCATTTATCGTAAAATCTCTGCGATTTTGATCATCCTCGAGCGTGCCATCTTCCACGATTGGTTTGCGTGAATCTCGTTGATATGACTCCCGTCTTGCTCCCACAAATTCCACTTCCCAATCGTCAATTTTCAACTGTGCCGTTCCGAAATTTTTGAATACTGAAAGAAAAACTTCATCCCTTCCAGAATTCTTCGCTACTAATTCTGCCAACTCCACACCCGAACCTACGCACACGATGTCAATATCTTTTGATGGACGTTGTAATATTAAATCTCTGACAAACCCACCAACAACAAAAGCCTTGACATTCAACTGTTTAGCGGAATCTGAGACCAATTTAAAGATGGAATTTGTATCTAATGCTTCAGTAAAATTCATGATAATAGGGGTTGGGGATTGGGGGTTGGTATATTTCTTAACACCTAACCCCCAACCCCTAAATATTATTTTCTTATAAATTCAAATCCAAAATCCAACCCTAATTTTACAATTTGCGATGGTTGGGGATTCTTATTTTCACCACTTGGATTTTTTAAAATATAATCAACTGTATTAATAATTTCTGGGGAAATATCCTCGAATTTTAGTGGGTAAGGTTGCCCTGAAAAATTAGCAGAAGTTGAAACAACAGCTCTTTCAAATTTATGGACTAAGCCTTTGCAAAATTCATCTTTCACCAATCGAATCGCAATTGAACCATCTTTTCCCATCAAATTTGAGGGCAGATTTTTTCCTTTTGGATAAATAACAGTCAAGGATTTTTCGGCAAATTCCACTAAATTCCAAGCTAAGTCTGGAACTTCTAAAACGTATTCCGAAAGTTGTTCAATTTTTGAAATCAAGATTACAAGTCCCTCATTAATAGGCCTTTGCATTAATGAAAAAACCTTTTCAATGGCTTTTTCATTCCGAGCATCACAGCCCAATCCCCAGATGGTATCGGAAGGGTAAAGAATGGTATCGCCTCTGCGGAGATGTTGGAGTGCTTCGTGGTACATCAATTATTGTTTAATGAGGTGCAAATTTACGAAGACAATATTTAAAACTAAAAACTTATAATCAATTACTAATAACTAACGCCCTTTCTCGTATCCTAATTTTCTCAAATAAAAAACCTCCTTCAAAGGGTCGTCTGAACGTTTCGTTTCAACTTTACGAGTACCCCAAACTACAAAATTTTGGTCATACCAAGCTGCCACATTGGCTTCCTCATCAGGTTTGGCTTTTTCGTCCGTTTTGATTTCAAAAGTTTCTTTTTCGCCTACATGATCACTTTCTTTGAGTTGTTGTAAATTTATTTTACCCTTTTTTAAGTATGCCAAAAGCCATTTATCGTTTAACTTGGAAACTTGAACCTGTTCAACCAAATCTTCACTCACTAAATTATCCATCACTAAGGCATTATCCCACAAAATTTTCCCTGTTTTATCAAACTCACATATCACAGCGTGGGTAAAAGTATATTCTTCTTCCCGTCTCACTTTATCGCCCAACCTCGCACCTAAAATTGAAGCCGATAAAGATGAATTGCTTTTGGGTTGAGAATAGTAAATTTCTGCAATTAATACTGAACCTTTTTCAGTGGGTAAAAGATTGTGAACCAACAACTTATAACTAAAATTAGGCTCTTTGCCTTCCTTCTTTTTTTGTTCAATTTTCTCCTTCATTTTCTCCTGCCGCTTGGGTGACATGAAGGCAAAGAAGTTTTTCATATCGCCAAATTTGATGATACTCGTGCCTTTTTCAAGCCCTTCTTCCAAACGAGTGAGATACAATCCTTTGGAAAATTCATTGCAATTATTGGAATAATTCCCGACCAAAAGTGTCTCTTTTTCGTTAAGTGGTAACATTTTTCCACTAATAAAACTTACGCTATTACCTTCCAAATCAGGAACGTGAATGGTTCTCAATGTCTTGCCCTCAGCCGAATACGTTTGAATTGCCAATCCGCATTTTCCTTTCCGTCTCTCCTTCACAATTACATTTACCTCATTTCGTTTATCGTCAACCTCTAAACCATTAATTTCCAAATGTTCATCGTATAAACCATGCAAAACAGTTCCTTTTTGATGGAAAAATGAGAAGGAAATTACGATAGGTTTTTCATAATAACTTCCACCCAAAAACGCAGTATTTTCCAAAACTTTAAAAAATTCGACCTCAACATTTCCTAATAATTTTCCTTTAAATTCGTCAATTTCACCCCTTACCAAATCTAATCGAGCGATGATAATTTTGGGTGTTTCGGGTTCTTGGAATAACCAAAACAGATAATTTTCGCTTTGATAAGACATTACAGATTCAAAACCCGCTTCCAAATTTAGCGTTGTTTGCCAACGTTCATTCAGATTAGTATCATATCGATAAAATACCCAATTTGCCACATTTCGATTAAAAAATCCTTCCTTTTGCAAGGTTAATAACATTCCATTTTTATCCAAAGGTATTATAGAAATAGACTCATCAAATTTTGAATCTTTGGGAATATCAATTTGTTCAAGCTGATTGAGTTGAGCCACTGCAGAGGCAGAAAATAGCCCAAAAAAAAGTGTATAAAGTAGATATTTCATTGGCGAATATTTCGTTGATGGAGCATTTATAAAAATGAATGTTCTTTGGAAATAAAATTAGTTAAATTTGTGGGTAAATGAAATCAATTCTGAAACAATACTCCAATAGTTTGATAAACATCAAATTTTGTATCATTCAAAAACAAAATTAGTAGAACATTACAAAGAAACATTAGGGTCTAAAATATTTGGAGGAAACCGAATGTATATTGAAACCTTTAAATCTTTGAGGCTTTTTAAACGATATTTTCCAGATGAAAACTAAAATAAATTTCAAAAAACTCCACCAAGCTGATTTGTCTATCAATAGTTCTGTTGTGGAACTTTCAAGAGAAGATGACCGTGCATTTAGTGAATTTCTTAAAAGTAAAAAGAAGGATAAATAATCTATAAGTACGCATTAAAAACATAGAGTTACCTATAAAAAAGTGGTCGCCCAACAAACGACCACTTTTTTGTTTTTATCTTTGGGGGAAATTATAAATTCATCAAAATCATGACAGCAAAACAACATAATGTACAGAGGCTATCGAATGCTCAGTTATTATTACTGAATATGTTTGAGCATGATTTATCTGAACCAGATTTAGAAAGTTTAAGAAGGAATTTAGTTAAATTCTTAAATTCAAAATTACAAGACGAACTAAATATTGTAATTAAAGCTAAAAAAATGACTCCCAAAGACATCAATTTTGATGAAATGGGCGATAATAGAACGGAATACTTGGCTAAAATTAGAGCTAACTAATGAAGTGCGTAATTGATACAAATGGGCTTCTGAAAAGCATTCCAAAGCATGGACAATACAAATGGCTTTATGACGCATGGCTTGATGAGCAATTTACGTGGGTATTTAGCAATGAAATCCTTTCGGAATATGCAGAGATAATTGAAAGACGATATAGCCCGAATGCAGCAAATTTCGTATTGCAAATTCTTCTTACTGCCCGTAACCACGAAA
>JANXML010000321.1 GCA_025354645.1 Arcicella sp.
TATTTTCCTTTATTTTTCTCCTCTTTTTCAACTTCTGCCACAAAAGGAGCATATTGCATATTGCGGTCATTACGAACACCCGTAATCTGCCAACTGACTTTCACATTCGGGCGATTTGATTTTATAACAAATTGATTTTTAGACACTTCCTGTTTAATAATTACTTGTGCGAATGCCCCCATAACGGTTAATTGATAGCGAAAATCTTTGTTCAAAACCTCAAAATAGTTAGGTAAAACAACAGTAGCATTGCCCTTTGAATCAGTCGTGACGTTACCACTATATTGATTCAAAACTTCATTACTTTCAATGGAAGCATGGCGGAGAATTTTGTTTTCGGGGTCCAGCGGATGGTCGATTGTGAAGTTTTTTGTGCCTGTGGTTTGTAAACCTCCTGATGCGTAAAGTATGCCTCCTACTTGGGCGGTTCCACCAACGTATAGGCTACTGTTGATAGAAACTTTACCTAAAAAATAACCTGCATAAGTTGATGATGTATTAATATTATCCTGTCCATAAACTGCCGATGAAACACTTGTGCCTGCGGTGCCATTGAGATAGCCATAGACACCTATTTTAAAAGTACCAGTTCCTTCTGCATAACCCACTACACCTGCATTCATATAGGCACTTGTTAGGTTGCTATAACCTGTAACTCCCTGAGAAACTTTTCCGAAAGTATTTAAAATATACCCGTCTTTTGTGGTGCCATATACTCCTTGCCCATCATCTCCTGTAAAATAGCCACCTGGGTTCGTAACAGCGTATAAATAATTAGAAGTGGTAGTATTGCCCGAAGTGGTTTCACCCCTCACAGCAATGGTTTTATTAGCCGTCGTATTAGAATTATTGGTTGCAAAAGCATTAACTCCGTAAGTGGTTGTGAAATTATTACTGCCAAAAGAACTGGCAGAAACTCCCGTACTAAAAGCATTAGTTCCTGAATTTTGTGCCGAGAAAAAGCCACCCGTTACACTTCCATTATTGGCAACTATATTGTTGTTGTAATTATCTCCGTAAATGGCATAATAATTTGTACCGCCCCCAACGGTGCTTTGGGAAGTAGTTCCCAAAACGCCCACATTACCAAAAGTGGCATTGTTGGCAGTTCCCACAAGTCCGATATGAAAATTGCTTGAACCAGAAGTTATATTGTTTCTACCAATGGCTCCAACTTTTGCAAAACCAGTAATGAAGGTGTTGGTAGAAGTACCCGAGTAATTTAAAGTCGTTTGGGCATTTACGGAAAAATATGCTAATAAAATAAAACTCAAAAGAAGATATTTTTTCATGATTTTGGGTATGTTAAATGTTTAACTTCTTTGCAAAGATTATTGCAAATACATTGTAAATCGAAGTAATAGATTCGTTATTTACTTATTGGCAAAATCAATTTTTACAAAGAAAAACATTCGATAAATTCTTGCGTAAACGTCTCGAAATACTGGCTTCTAAATTATTTTCCATCTGTAATTTACTCTCTACTTTATCGTAGCCTATGATGCAAGAAGAATTGACTAAAAAACCCCGATGAATGCGGATAAACTGCTCACTATCAAGGAGTTCCTGAAAATGACCAATCGTGCGGGCGTACAGTCTTTGCTTACCATTTTGGAGATAAAAAAGGGTGTAATTATTATGCCCTTCAAGCATGATAATGTTTTGGGTGGGAATCCTAATTTTCTGTTTTTGATTAACAATAACAAAATTCATTTGGGCTTGTGTTAACATTGTTTTCATGGAGGTAATTGGGAAAAGGGTTTGATTGGCTTTTGGAAGTCAGCGATTGGCAGTCGGCTAAAACGTATCACAAAGCCAATTGCTATTTGCTGACCGCTGATTGCCGAAAGCCGACTGCTAATAGCCACCGCAAAGTTCTCTTAATATTTCGCCCTTGTCAATTACGGCAATCCGTGAATCGTATCACGGGAAACCGTGATTTTTGCCTTTAAATGTCCAATCTATTCAATAAATCGCTTAATTTAGTTTAGAATTTTAGGTGTTTCCCAATAAAATTTATTCCAAAGTTTAACTTGGTTAGCCTAACATCAATCATCGAAAAACGAACAACGACCCAGCTCATGAACCGATTTATTTGTATCGTTTTATTAATATTTCTTTCAATAAATATCTTTGCCCAAATGCCCAACACGGATGAGATGGGACAGGCTAAATTACGCCTTCGAGAAATTGAAAGGCAACCCAATTCTTACGTGAATGATACGTTACAATTTTTTTATTTGAACCGAATTTGTAGAAATTATACCTTACTAACTCGCCTCTCCGCAGATTCAGGCTTGTTTTTTTCCGAGAAACTTTATCAGAAAGCCACCTTACTCAAACATAATGGAAACCAATTGAGAGCGTTATTTTATCAGTCGAATCTATATTTAAAAAAGAACCTTTTTACTAAATCCCTGGAAGCCAATTTAAATACCCTTAAAAAGTGCGAAGAAGGCACAAAACCTTGCGATGAAATTTGGCGAATAAACCTGCGTTTTGGTCAGATTTATTACCAAATAAAAGAATACGAAAAAGTCATTCCGTACATTCAAAAAACCATTGATTATTTAGAAAATATGCCTTCATTACCTAATTCCCTTAAATTGCAATTAGCTGAATGTTACAGACTTAGCGGTATTTCAAATCAATTAATCGGGAAAAACGAGACCGCTAAAAAGATGTTTTTGAATGTGGTGAAATATTCTGAATTAGGGAAAAATGATATTCAAATTGCTTATGCCAAATCTGTGATGGGCGACTATTATTTGGAAGTAGAAAAGAATGCCGAAGAAGCCCAAAAATACTTTGATGAAGCGGATGCCATTTTCTCAAAAAGTGGCTATCAACAAGGGCAGACTTCACTATATTCCAGTTATGTGACCTTGTATAAATTGAAACAAGAACTTCCAAAAGCTGAAAAATATGCTCAATTAATGTTGCAAAGTGCCTATCAATCCAAAAGTAGTGATATTCTTTATCGTTCATTTGTGGATTTATCCGAAATATCCGAAAACCTTAACAAACACGATAAAGCCTTGCAGTATTATCGGCAAGCAATCACGGTGAGAGATAGTTCGCTGAAAGCTCAAAAAATTAATGATTTAGGGGAAATCCAGAAGCGTTTTGAGTTGGAACAAATGAAATTCAGATTTGATAATGATAAAAATTTAGCCCAAAAACAAGCCGATGCCATTCAGCGAATTAATCAAATAAAACTCCTTGTGGCACAGAACGAAAAGCAAAAATTAGTGCAAAGAGGATTAGAATTAGTGCAAATTGGATTGCAAAAAGACATAAAAAATACTACCGAAAGTCAGCAAAGAAATCAAGAAATTAAACAATTGAAAATCAATCAATTAGCAAAGAATTTATTATTAGAAAACGAGAAACAAAAGACACTTTTATTAATCGTTTTGTTGGTTTCGGCATTGAGTATTTTGGCAGTTGGATATAGTGTTTTTCTTCGTAATAAAAACAAAGAATTGGTTAATAAAAACAACGAAATTCAAGAGGCATTATTGAAAGGACAAACCATTGAACGCAAGCGGGTTGCTTCTGAATTGCACGATAACGTAGGTTCATTGTTGTCGGCGGTGCGAGTGAGTTTGTTGACGCTAAATCGTCAAAAATTACCTTCGCACGACCAAAAAGTGTTTGCCCAGATTCAATCAATGGTGGAAGGAGCTTGCAACGAAGTTCGCCTAATTTCGCATAATTTACTGCCCGAAGAATTGGAAAAATATGGGTTGCAGACTGCTCTCGAAAAGATGTTTGAGAGACTTAACTTTTCTACTCGAATAGATTTTACGCTTAATGCCAAAGGCTTGAAAGAAATGGAAGATAGCAAAGTAGTCATCAACAGAAAAACCTCATTTCATATCTATTCCATTTGTTTAGAATTAATCAACAACATTCTGAAACATTCAAAAGCAAACGATGCCGCCTTGACTTTCCGAAAAAATGGTGAAACAATTGAAGTTTTTATGCGAGATAATGGTGTGGGACTTAACGAAGAACAACAAGAAAATGGCTTCAAAAACATTAGGGAAAGAGTAGAGGCTTTGAAGGGAAAATTGAGTATTTTGTCTGAAAAAGGAGAAGGAAGTCGTGTTCAAATTAGTATTCCAATTAATCAACCAGCTTATGTCGCATGGCAAATTTAATGAGTCCTACCACGTTTTTCATGTCCAATTTTTTCATCAAACTCTTGCGGTGACTCTCGATTGTGTTCACACTCACAAACAATTTATCAGCAATTTCGTTGGTAGAAAATTCCATCGCAATTAACTTTAAAACCTCAATTTCACGGGAAGAAATTTGAGCTAATTCATTGTTAATCTGGTTATTACCCGCATGATTGGTAGTAATTATTTTCAATACTTTTTCAGAATAATAAGGCAATTTTTGATATAATTTTCGGATGGCTTCTTCCAATTCAGCTCTGTCAGTATCTTTCAAAAGATAACCCGAAGCACCCGCAGAAATTGCTTGTCGGATTTTGTGGGGTTCGTCATCAATAGTCAAAATTAGCACACGCACTTCGGGAAAGCATTCATGAATTTGAGTGGTCAGTTCAATACCATTCATTTCGGGCATTTGGAGGTCCGATAACACCATATCAGCCTCATTGTTTTCTAAGAAATCCAAAACTTCCTGTCCCCGTTTAAAAACCGTAATGTGCTGGACATCGGGCATTTGGATGAGCAAAGAGTAAAGCGATTGACCAAAAAGGTGATGGTCATCTACCAAAATTATTCGCATTTTTTCATGTTATGGTTCGTGTTGCGAATGTAAGGATATTTTTGTTCAAAATGTATAAAAGGTCGTTGTAATACTGTTTTAGACTTGTTATAAATTTTTATCTAATAAAATTCCTGATTAAAATTCCTATTTTTGTATTAAATCATTCCATAAACTTTCCAAAAATGCTTGCTTGTCAAAAACATTTATTCAGCCTCGAAGAAGGTATTCATTATATTAATTGTGCCACGATGTCTCCCAATTTAAAATCAGTAGAAAATGCTGGCTTTGAGGGAATTATGCGTAAATCTAACCCGCAGAAAATAACACAGGAAACTTTTTTTGAAACAACTATTCCCGTTCAAAAAGCCTTTGCAAAGCTCATTAACTGCCATGATTTTGAACGTATTGCCATGATTCCGTCCACGTCCTACGGCATGGCAATTGTGGCAAGGAATTTGGGTTTCAAGCCAAATCTAAAATCAGGTCAGGAAATTTTGATGGTGCATGAAGAATTCCCTTCGGATGTGTATGCTTGGGAAGAAATTTGTATGGATAAAGGCTTGAAAATTAAGACCATCCTCCCGCCTAATGAACTCCAAAATCGGGGAAAAATTTGGAATGAAAATTTGATAAATTCCATCAATTCCAACACTTGTTTAGTCGTGATTTCTCCTACACATTGGGCGGATGGAACTCGGTTTGATTTGGAAGCAATTGGCAAACAATGTAGAACCTACGGAGCCTTATTTATCATTGACGGAGCCCAATCCATTGGAGCGTTACCCATTGATATTCAGACGATTAGACCCGATGCCGTGATAAATGTAGGTTATAAATGGTTGCTCGGACCATACTCGGCGGGCGTGGCATATTTTGGTGAATATTTTGATACAGGTTCATCCATCGAACGCAATTGGATTAATAGAGTTGGCTCAGAAGATTTCAGGAGTTTAGTTATTTATCAAGACCATTATCGCCCAAAAGCGGATAGATATAATGTGGGAGAAAGAAGTAATTTTATCTTGAATCCGATGTTGGAAACTTCCCTAAATCAACTCTTAAATTGGGGTGTGGAGAATATTCAAAATTACTGCAAAAATTTATTAGAACAACCCTTAAAAACCTTACAAGAAAAAGGATATTGGGTTGAGGATGAAGCATTCAGAACCAATCATTTGGTTGGAATCAGAATCCCAAAAGGGGCAGATATTACAAAAATTCAAGCCGCATTAAAGCATAGAAACGTTCAAGTTTCTTTTCGTGGAGAATCAATAAGAATCTCCCCACATCTATACAACGACCAAAACGATATTGATTTATTAGTCGAAGGATTAACGGTTAACGGTTAACGGTTAACCGTTAACGAAAAAAGTGCTGATTTAGGATTATTAGTTCCAAATCAACACTTTTACATTGATAATTTACCGTTTACCGTTCTCCGTTACCCGATTATTTAGGCATCAAAACTGTGTCCACAACGTGAATAACACCATTACTTTGATTTACATCAGCAATTGTTACTTTCGACATTCCACCTTTTTCGTCCGTAAGAATTACACTTTTACCTTTCAATTTTGCTGTCAAAGTTCCACCTTGAACTGTTTTCATAGTTGCTTTTCCATTACCTGCTTTGATAGCAGCTACAATATCAGATGCACTCATTTTTCCTGATACAACGTGATACGTCAAAATGGTTGTTAAAGTACCTTTATTTTCTGGTTTCACCAAAGTCTCAACTGTTCCAGCTGGCAATTTATTGAATGCTGCGTTGGTTGGAGCAAAAACTGTGAATGGACCTGCACTCGAAAGCGTCTCAACTAAACCAGCTGCTTTTACTGCCGCAACCAAGGTTGTGTGGTCTTTTGAATTTACTGCATTTTCAACAATGTTCTTTGTTGGATACATCGCTGCACCACCTACCATAACTGATTTTTGTGCAAACGTTGTTACTGTGGCTAATGCTAAACCTAATACTAATGCTAACTTTTTCATAATTTATTTAATTGCGGAACGCCGCATCGTTTTGTTAAAAATTTGTTGATAAAATGTAATTGAAAACTATTACTACAACTAACGAAAAAATAAAAAGTTTGGATTTTATTTTAGAAAAAAAATTCATGAATTTTCACTGAATTTTTTTACGAATAGGAATATTTTGAGACAAGCGTACATTAAAGTGTTAGAAATGAGAAACTTACAATATTTTTAAAATATTCTTAAACCATAATACTGATGAATTAAGATGATTTAACTCACACAATTATCCCTCAAAAAAAGAATATTTCTTAATAAAAGGTGTGAATTGTATAACTAATAATCAAAATGATGTAACTGCTTCCTATCTAATATTCTAACCCTTATGCAACACATTATGGTTTAGGTGTACCATTAAAAAATTGTTTGCGTTTACTTACCGCTGTAAATCAATCAGAAATACGGGGAATTATCGTCGAAAATTTATTATCCTTCATAAAAATTGAAAAAAAATAAGGAATTGCTAATTTATGGAGAATTCAACATTGCTGAAATTTCTTATAAATTGAATAGGGACTATTGTCTTTTTGAGTACAATATTCCGTAATTTTTAACCAATCATGAATTAATTGCCAGACCTATTCACGCTACCAACGGTTTTTGGTACAAGGCAAAACAACTTTAAAAGAGTAGTGTACAAAATACAACATAGAAGTGTATAAGTGGGTATCAAAATTCATTATACCAAATATTTGAACCATTAAAGTGTGAATGATATAAAATTTTCCTGAAATTCTGTAATACTTCCTCAACAAACGATTCTCACCTTTGCATTATCGTGAAAATCCATTCACGTTTCTAAATTTATAACGATGAAAAAGATTGCCTTTTATGTAATTACAGTGATGATGTTGCTTTCAATCACGACTATTCCAGTGAGTGCTTCGCATGAAATGAGTACAGTTTCTTTAATTGGAAATGAAAAAAGTGAGTCAGTCGAAGCAAAAGCTATGATGTCTCGATTAGAAGAAATTAAGGCAATGGATAAGTCTAATATGACTTCAAAAGAAAAGCGTGAATTACGTAAAGAAGTACGTTCAATCAAAAAAAGCATGACTGAATTGAATGGAGGAGTATATCTTTCAGTTGGTGCAATCATCATTATTGTATTATTGTTGATTCTATTACTGTAAAAAATAATTGTCTCCAAGACTAAGATTCTTTACTTTCAAAATTAGTTAATGCTTGGTGGCAACATATCTTATCTCCAAAAC
>JANXML010000384.1 GCA_025354645.1 Arcicella sp.
TCGAAAACGAAAGTGGTGATGTTTTTTGGGAATTTTTTGGTCATTTTTTTGTAAGACAAGTTTCAAACTTGTCAAATTTCAAAAGACAGGTCAAAAACCTATCCTACATTATTTCTTCTTCAAAATCCCCTCCGACAAAACCCGATAAATTTGTTGATAATCAGGCTGTTGTTTCAAGAAGAGAAGTTGTTGATTAATGATTTTGTTGTCTCCTCGACGGGCGGGACCCGTTTGGGCTTTAAAAATATCATCCGAAGCCATTGCCTTTCTGAAAGTTTCGTTGATTAATGGTTTCAAGAGGTCGAATTCTAAGTCGTTATCTTTCACAATTTCTTGGGCAATTCCCCACAAATGATTGGTAAAATTACAAGCAAAAACTGCTGCTACGTGCAGTACACGCCGTTCTTCGGAATTTACCACGTAAGTAATATCCGAAATATCCTGCCCTAAATCAATCAGTATTTTTTCAACTTCTTCCTCCTCTGATTCAATGCAAATAGGGACTTCCGTAAAGTCAATTTTATAGTTTTTAGTGAAAGTTTGTAAGGGATAAAAAACGCCCGTTCTTATCGAAACATCACTATTGATCCTCAACAATTCGTCTAATTCTTCCAACGATTTACTACCCGAAGTATGCACCAACATGGAGTTTTCGGGAAGTACCAATTGTTTAACGACCTCAATCATGGAGTCGTCGGTTACGCACAGAAAAAAAACTTGGGCAATGGATTTTGAGAAGTTTAAATCTCGCTGAACCTTTGCATCGTAGAGATGTTTGGTTAACTCTTCGGCATTATCAATGTTTCTACTAAAAACTTCTTCCACGCCATGCCCTGCGTTTTCGAGTGCTTGTGAGAGATGCCAAGAGACGTTTCCCGCCCCGATGAATGATATTTTCATTTAAAAATTTGCTCGTAAGTATCTGAATTATAACCCATTACAACAATTTTATCGTTTTCAATAATGGGACGTTTTATCATGGAAGGTTTCTCTATCATTAGCTTCATGGCAGAAATATCGTCCGTAGCTTTTTCTTCATCCGATAGTTTTTTCCAAGTTGTTCCCGCCCGATTGATGAGTATGTCCCAAGGTTTTTGAATAAGCCATTCTTGAATTTTACCTTCCGAAATACCCATTTTTTTATAATCATGAAACTCGTAGGGAACGTTGTTTGCCGTCAGCCAATCGAAGGCTTTTTTCATGGTATCACAATTTTTGATGCCGTATATTTTGTACATATTTAGGAGTTAATAAGTTTTAAGTTAACAAGCTATCAATCTCGTAGTTTATAGAACCAACTACTTTAATCACCACAAAGATATTTCAAAATACCTTCACAATTAGCCCATTGCCACTTTATTATACCGATTTCGATATTCAATTGGAGTCATTCCAGTCACTTTTTTGAAGACATCTCTGAATGCTTTGGTGTCCGTATAACCCACATCGTACATGACTTCGTTGATGTTTTTGCGGCTACTTTCAAAACTTCTTTTGGCGGCTTCAATCTTGATTCTTTGGATATATTCAATGACGGTATTATTGGTAGCTTTCTTGAATCTACGTTCAAAACTGCGTCTGCCAATCGAAAAAATATTGGCTAATTGCTCTACACTCAATTTTTCTTGGTAATTTTCCTCAATAAAATCCTGTGCTTTTTTGATGGTTTCGTCGTCATGTTCTTTCTGTCCTTGAAACATCATAAACGAGGATTGACTGTCACGGTCAATGTCAATGGCGAAATATTTCGAAGCAAGAATGGCAGTATTTCGATCGGTATATTTTTCCACTAAATGAAGCAATAAATTCCAGTAAGAATTGGCTCCTCCGCTTGAATAAATACCGTTTTCTTCGGTAATAATACTTCCGTCCACCAATTCAACGGCTGGAAACATAGTTCTAAACTCATTACCTGAATTCCAATGGGTTGAGCATTTTTTACCGTCTAATAGTCCCGTTGAAGCTAATAAAAATGCTCCTACACATAATGAGGCTACTTCTGCTCCATTTTTGTATTGTTCCACAATCCAAGGAATCATTCCTTTGTTAAGTTCGATAGCTTTTTTTAAATCGCCACTGAGGGCAGGAATAAAAATGAGGTCGGTTTTCTTAACGTCTTTCAAAAGTATATCGGTATGGACTGAAAAAAGGCTATTATCCAACTTAATTTTTTTGGAAAGCCCAACCAATTGCACCTCAAACAAAGGAGATTTACCCGAAACCATCAAAAACTGATTGACAGCTTTGAACATATAATTAGGGTCGGCAATTGCTTCAATTACCGCCGTTTCGGGTACTAAGATTGATACGTGTTTCATGTTTAAAATTGGTTTTGCCACCAAGGCACTAAGGCTCGAAGTAAGTTTAACAGTTTTGTGTCTTAGTGCCTTGGTGGCAACAAATATAACCTTGATACAAATATTACACACTTATTTCACAAATACAATCAATGTCGGAATCAGCCCCTTATGTTGTCGTTTTTACACCGTATAGTTCATAATAATTGCGTATAACTTTGTATCGTTAAAAAACATTTTAATAACATGGAAAATGAGAAAGTAATTGTAGAAGCAATCATAAATGCCTCAATGTCAAAGGTTTGGCAGTACTGGACTGAACCAATGCACATTGAAAAATGGAATAATGCCTCAGACGATTGGCATACGCCACACGCAGAGAATGACCTGCGAGTAGGTGGTAAATTTCTCTCACGTATGGAAGCGAAAGATGGCAGTTTTGGGTTTGATTTTGAAGGCGTTTATTCAGAAGTAATTCCCTTTAATAAGATTAAATACGGACTTGCTGATGGTCGTGAGGTCGAAACGATATTTGCTGAGAATGGTGAAACGACGAAGGTAATAACAACTTTTGATGCTGAAAATGAGAATCCCATTGAAATGCAAAAAGGCGGTTGGCAAGCGATTTTGAATAACTTTAAAAAGTATGTAGAAAAGTAATTCTATTCATTTACATTTCAAACACATATCAACATGAAATTGACAAACACGGAACTCAGTCAGCAATTTTCTGAGGGAAAATTTGCTTCTTGTTATGATTATTTATCTGACAATATTCAATGGAAAGTCATTGGAAATAAAACGCTTAAAGGTAAGGAGGATGTTATGAAATTTTGCGAAAATATGCTTAAAGAAAATGCCAACGCAACCTTCAAAAATTCAAATATGGTGGTTGAAAATAATCAAATTGTGGTTGAAGGAAATTGCAAATTTATAAATGAAGATAATTCTGAAGGAGAAGTGAATTATTGCGATGTATATCAATTTGAGGGTGATAAGATTTCAAAAATAACATCTTATTGTATTTAAAATAACCCAAAAAAACTAATCAAAACGACAATGAGAAAATTAAAATTACAAATGCAAATGACCATGAACGGTTATGTTGGCGGATTAAATGGAGAGAACGACTGGATGACATGGAATCCTGATGATGAATTTATTGAATTTCTCAGCTCTCAGCTTGATAGCTCTGATACTCTACTACTTGGTAGAAAAACGGCACAAGGCATTATAAAATATTGGGAAGATACAGCTATCGAAAATCCAACTCATCCATTTGCAAAAAAAATAGCGGCTATTTCAAAAGTTATTTTTACAAAAACACTTGAAAAATTAATTTGGAACAACACCATTTTGGCAAAAGGAAACCTTACAGAAGAAATTAGCAATTTAAAACAACAAAACGGTAAAGATATTATAGTTTTTGGCGGTGCAGAATTTGTTTCTTCATTAATAAAGCAAGGGCTTATTGACGAGTATCATCTTATCATAAATCCAGCAGCTATGAGTAGCGGTATGACTATTTTTAATTCAATTGACCGAATACAGAAATTCATACCTACACAAGCAAAGTTGTATTCTGGTGGTAAAATTGTTTTGAGTTACATTCCCAAAAATGAATAATGTATGAGGTTTTAACTCGACTATTTTTTGTCCTGCATAGTTTTACGGCAAACAACAAAAGATAAAACAACATCTTACTGTATCTAAATTAACAAAAAAAACAAATCAATAATGATAAATCAAATTTACCCTTGCTTATGGTTTGACGGTCAAGCCAAAGCAGCCGCAGATTTTTACTGTTCCATCTTCAAAAATTCAAAAATCACGGTTGAATCGCCTATGGTGGTCAATTTTGAATTGGACGGCAAAAAATTTATGGGTTTGAATGGAGGTTCAACGTTTAAAATAAACCCTTCCATTTCCATTTTTTCCACCTTTGAATCCATTGATGAAACCAATTTTGTTTGGAACAAACTCATTCAGGGAGGCAAGGCATTAATCGAAATCGGAAAACATGATTGGAGCGAAAGATACGGCTGGCTTCAAGATAAATTTGGATTAACTTGGCAGATTTCGGTGGTCAATAATGTGGGTGACAAACCTTCCATAAAACCCGCCATGTTGTTCACGAATGATAAATTTGGAAAGGCGGAAGAAGCGATTAATTGCTATACTTCAACCTTCAATGATTCTAAAATTGATGTATTGATTAATTATCCAGAAGGCAGTTCGTTTGGGGGCAAATTGATGTATTCAGAATTCAATTTAAAACAACACGATTTCATTGCTATGGACGGACCTGGAAATCATGAGTATGTTTTTAATGAAGGCATTTCAATTGTGGTTGATTGCAAAAATCAAGAAGAAATTGACCATTATTGGCATACACTTACTGCAAATGGTGGACAAGAAAGTCAATGCGGTTGGTTGAAAGATAAATATGGCGTTTCGTGGCAAATTGTGCCTACGGTTTTGGGTGAATTGATGAGTAATCCTGAAAAGGGACAGAGAGTTATGCAAGTAGTAATGCAATCGAAAAAATTTGATATTCAGGAACTTAAAAACGCTTAATAAAATGAAACAAATTAATTCATATTTGACCTTCAATGGCAACTGCCGAGAAGCCATGAATTTTTATCAGGAATGTTTGGGTGGGGAACTTTTCTTCCAAACCATTGGAGAATCGCCCATGTCGGAAATGATGCCTTCTGAGATGAAGGACAGCATTTTACACGCTACTTTAACCAATGGAAACGTCATTATTATGGGTTCGGATATGGTGGATGAAAAGGGTTTATTACGTGGAAATGCCATGTCTATGATGTTGAATTGTGGTAATGAAATTGAAATCAGAACAACCTACGATAAATTGGCTTTGGGTGGAGACGCAACTCACCCGTTGGAAGACACTTTTTGGAATGCTTTATTTGGTGGTTTGACGGATAAATTTGGCAATCGTTGGTTACTTAATTTCGATAAAAATCAAGCGTAATCATGGAAAAATTGACCGTAAAAAACATTGATGATTATATGGCTTTGCAATCCGAAAAGGTTAGACAAACGCTTGAAAATCTTCGTCAAATTATTAGAGAAACTGCCCCCGAAGCGGAGGAAGTAATTAGCTACGGAATTCCCGCTTATAAATACCACGGAATGTTAGTATTTTTTGCGGGTTATAAAAATCATTGTAGTCTTTTTGGAGGAACAGGTTCATTGACCGAAGAAATGAAAGAACAGTTAAAAGCCTATAAAACCTCCAAAGGAACGATTCAATTTACGGTCGAAAAACCGCTTCCTGAAGAATTAGTGAGGTATATTGTGAAATTAAGAATGAAACAGAATGTGGAGAAAGTGAATAATAAAAAGCATAAAAATTAACTTTAAACACAAAACTCATGTCGATTCAATCGTACATCAACAACATTAAAGACAAGACTGGCAAAAGCCCCGAAGACTTTAAAAATCTTGCTCTCGAAAAGGGATTTTTGGATAAAGAAACCTTAAATCCAATTGTGAAAGCAACTGAAATTACGACTTGGCTCAAAGATGATTTTGATTTGGGACATGGTCACGCAATGGCAATTTATGCGACGTTTAAAGACAAAAAGGAATGAGTTGAAAACTAAACATTTAATCCATAAAATTATTCCAAAAAAGGCTCTCTGAATAATACAGAAAGCCTTTTTTAATCTTACCAAGCCACTGTAACGGCTCCTTCTTTTCTTTGCACACCTCGCTCTGGGAAATATTCTGGGGTGTATGTTATGACCCATGCAAAGGAATCTGGTTTTACCAAAGTGCCTTTATATTTTCCATCCCAACGATCTTCTGGGGTTTTTGAAGTAAATATTAATTCTCCCCAACGATTAAAGATTTTTAAGTCATAATCTTTAATATAGAACGGAAAAACTTGAAAATTATCATTGTTATTATCTCCATTCGGTGTGAAGACCGTTGGCACTAAAATACTGGGGTCGCAACGGTCAATTACAAGGGTTTTTGCGGAGGTCGTACAACCGAAAGAATTGGTTGCAATCACCGTATAAACCCCGATAGATGAAACTGATATTTGCTTAGTCGTTTGCCCCGTTGGATTCCATAAATATGTCAATCCTGTACCGCCGCCCGCATCAATTTTAACAGGTAAATTTGCTGGAATACAAAGTGGAATTTCACCTCGTAATGAAACCGAAGGAATAGGTAAAATATTAACAGAAATAGTGTCTGAGGCACGACAAAGGTCTTTTATAGCTGTCAGAATATATTTTCCAGAACGCTCAGGGAAAATAGTTGGCGAATTTTCACCAGTATTCCAACGATAACTTATGCCAGTTATGGGCGTTACACCAATGAAATCCGTAGTGCCTCGACAAAGACTTTTATCAGGTCCTAAATTGATAATTGGAGCATCCAAAACTGTGATTTCTTTATTATCTTTTCCAGTACAACCATTCTGAGTTAATTCATATTTAACGGCATAAATCCCAATTGCCGAAGCCTTGAAAACGCCCGTATTGCTCACATTTGAACCTTGCCAAGTCCCACCCGCTGGATTTGCCACCAATTGTGTAGCGTTTGGCGTTAAACACAAACGGCTCGGAGCCGTCAAAGTTACTTTTGGCGAAACCTTGAAAAGTACATTCGTTTTTGCAGAACTGATACATTTTCCATCGGTTGAAGTAACCGTGACCGTATAAGTTCCATTTTGCGTAACGTCGATATTCAAAGTTGTTGCTCCCGTACTCCATTTGATGCTTCCATCGGTATAATTCAATGGACTCAACGTAATTTTTTCACCTTCACATTTGCCAGTAGGAGCGGGGAGGAGTGAAATATCTGTCCGTGATAGTTTACTTAATTTTATATCATTACCAATAAATTTACAACCGCTAATATCTTTAAATTCAAGGTAATAAGTGCCTTCAATCAATCCTTTAATCGCATATTTTCCAGTTGAAACAAAGATAGAAGACATCACGCCTTGCTTCACAATGGCATCATTATTATCTCGCTGACGAAGAATAAAATCCACAGGTCTGAATGGACTGGTTGCGGATACATTGATAGTAATTGCTCCATCGTTTACACACGTAACGGGCGAAGGCGTGAAAGTAATCTGTGCGTTTGGAACGCCCAACGCATTTAACACAATAGTAGCTGTTGTATCGCATGATAAAGTGCTTTTTATCGTAACTTTATAACTACCCGCTGTCAAACTTGAAATACTACTACTTTTTGCTCCCGAAATAATTGTTCCGTCCTTAAACCACGTAAAAGTGTAAGTATCGATTGGCGAAATATTCGTCAATAAAATAGCTCCATTACTTGCAGTACAGCCTGATGGTCGGGTTGGCGTTATTGAAAACGAAGTTCTCGGACGCACTTTCACATTAATCGTATCAGCCGTTTGACAAGGAATTGTTCCAATGAGAGTACTTACCTTCACAATATATTGCCCTGCCGTTTTCACCGTAATGGTCGATGTTGTTGCTCCCGTACTCCATGAATAAGTTGTACCCGTTCCTGCTCCTTTTGAAGCATCTAAGACAATTGATGAATTCGCACAAATGAGCGTATCAGGACCTAAACTCAATGGTTTTGCTTGGGCTAAAACCACTTTTACCGAATCAAAACCAAGACATCCTCTATTTTCAACAACAACGATATAACTACCTGATTGTTTGACAGTTAATGTTCTTAAACTATCTTTTGGAAGAAATTTCCTATCCTTGAACCAAAAGTAATTTGTACTATCCAATCTTTCTCTTGAATCAAGTGTAACTGTGCTGGCACAAAGGTTCAAATCAGGTCCTAAATTTGGTTTGGGTAGTGGCAAAATTTCAAAAGGTTGGGCGGGTAACATCGTATCAGGCTTGCAACGATTACCCATATTTACAACCACATAGTATTTGCCAGGTTCTTTAAATGTGTAATTAACCATTAAACCTTTGTCGCCATCACCTCCTTGAATGGATGCAACGGGAGAGCCGACGGGTTTGCCATCTTGTGGAACTTCTCCTTTATAGAAACGCCAATCGGTCTTCGTATTTTTTAGTTTATCACCACATAAATGATTCGTTTGAAATGAACTTGGCGACCCCAAACAAGTGTCTCCCGCCATGATTCCAATGCCTTCATTTTTTGTTTCATTTTCATTATAAGTGGTAGGTAATCCCAATTGACTTGTTTTCCCACCAAGATTAAATCCACTTCTTTCGTAATAATCTTTTGTAAGGCTTTTTGTTGAAATAGTATCATTCGGTAATTTGATTACACCCAACGTACTACTACCCTGCACAGCAACATAAATCTTACCGTCGGGACCTAACTGGATGGCTCCATAATATTCTTTTTTAGAAGAATCGAGGGTGATTTTAGATTTAGCAATTACCGAAGAATCCTTGTCAGTAATATCAAAACGCAGTAATGCTGAATATGAGCCAGGTTTTTTAACGGTATCCGCTTTCATCGTTGCGAACAATGTTTTGCTATCGGGCGAGAACTCAATGCCGTAAACCGTTGGTGGTGCGGGTCCTAAATCAATGATTCTTTTGTTAGTAATTGCCCCCGTTGAGTCCGCAAAATCATATAATTCAATGACATTTCTTTTCCCTCCTGGAATGGCAACGGCAAATTTTGTTCCGTCTTTTGATACTTTTATGTAGCCTTCACCCTTGAATGTGCTATCAATTTTTGAACCGATTTCAACAATTTTCGAGATAGAAACACCGTTTTTTGTAACTCTTCGTAAGCGAATCGTATCCGTTCCAAAATCATGAGAAATAACCCAATACGTTGAGTCTTTTTTAACAAAATGAGCAATTAATTGTTCCGTTGTGGGAGCATCATCCAAGACAGTATTTTGTTCAATAACTTTACCTTGCCCCTTATTTCGACGAATATCAACCACACTATAACTCAATTGCTTTTTTCCGTTAATGTCAGTAGTCGTAAAAACGTAATACAAAGATTGACAACCTTGACAACTTGGTTGAGGCACAATCACAGCGGATTGGGTGGACACATTACTGCCCGCTAAGGAATCTTTACCAACGAGCGATGATATTTCCTTTCCGTTTTTATCATAAATTTTTCTGCCATCCGTATAAAACAACAAATTTCCGTTTTTGTCGGCAATAGTAGATACTCCTTCTTTGGTATCTATTTTCCCTTTTGTATCAGCCGTAGCACTACTACCCGAGAATTTTATCCCCGCATTATTACCAAAATACCAATACGTTTCGGGTGGTTTTGGGGGTGGCGGAACGCATAATTTGACATTAATTTTATTTTGAGAAGAACATCCCGTAGTTGAATCCGTAACTTGAACCGAATAACAACTGGTCGTATCTGCCCGAAGTGTTTGTGTTGTATCGCCTTTTGGATACCAGATAAATTTATATTTTGGATCTGCCCCACCTTTGTAAGGGTCGAGGGTCAAGAAATCACCCTTACAAATGGTTGTATCTTGCTGAGAAGGCGAATTTCCCAAATAGAATTGTTTAGGAGGATTGTTAATTATAATCGTTTGGGTATAAACAACAAGTTTTCCTGCCTCTGTGCGAGTTAATGTTACGGTTTTAGGTCCTGCACCTACGTATAAGTGAGCAGGATTTTTTGCAGTAGAAGTATTCTTAACTCCACTCGCCACATCACCAAATTCCCATTTCCAAGCAGTGGCAGGCGTTTTAATAGTATCCCGAAACATAGTTGCCGCCGTCGAATCTTGGCATTCGGTGATACAAGTTTTACTGACTTTAAATTGGGCATACGAATCCACACATAATCCCCACGATAGAATAAGCGTAGAGAAAATCAAAAAATATGGACGTATGCTACTAAATTGTATCATTATTTCGTTTCATTGCTGTAGTTCAATTGTAGTTGGAAGTAGCTCTTCGAGAGCGGACGAATAACTCGAATAATTGGACTCCGCTCTCGAAGTGCTACTTCGAGCTACGGTAAAAACAATACCGAGTTAAAGTAAAGACAATACGTTAATCCAAAAGGTTGTATTGCTTGCTTTCGTGGCATTAATTTTGCTTGTTTCACTACATTATAAGAAATAAAAATGCTTATAATGCTTTGAAAATAACGTAATTTAAGCCTAAAAAATTTTAAAGATTCTTAAATTATACAATATTAAATTGAATGAATACATTTTTAAGTAGTTTACGACAATAATTAAACCGTTTTAAAGGGAATGCTATTAATTTTATCGCTAATAAAAATGCCCAAAGACGCTCCTAATACCATGTTGAAGAAAGGATTTATACTAATTTTATGCGTGTTTTCTTGGACTTTTGCCCAAGCACAAGACCCCCAATATTCTCAATTTTATGCTGCTCCTTTATACTTGAATCCAGCTTTTGCGGGTTCGGCTATGGCTCCACGAGTAAATTTTAATCACAGAAATCAGTGGCCCTCATTGAGTGCAAATTTTGTAACGTCCTCAATATCAGCCGATATGTATTTTGATAAGTATAATAGTGGCGTGGGAATTCTGTTAACGAACGACCGTCAGTTTACGAATTTAACTACAACTGATATCGGAGCAATTTATTCCTATCACCTAAAAATTAGTGATGGATTGACGGCTAAATTGGGCGTTCAAGGTTCATACGTAACCAGAGGAATTAATTTTGCTGATTATACCTTTGGCGACCAAATTAATAGCTATTTATCAACGGGAAATTATCCACGAGTTTCGTCGGATCAAATTTTGCAAGGAGGAAATAATCTTACGCCCCAGTTAAAATATTGGGATATTTCATCGGGAGCTTTGGTTTACTCTGAGCAATTTTGGGTAGGTGCTTCGGTGCATCATATCAATCAACCTTCGCAGTCATTTAACGATAAAGACGCTCGCTTGCCGATTAAATTTGGGATTCAAGCGGGTTACAGAATTCCTTTGGCTGATTATATGATTGGTAATAATTTAGGAGATGCCATTGAGCGGGAGAAAAGTATTACGCCCGTGATTCATTATAAAAGACAAGGGGCTTCCGACCAATTGGATGTTGGGGCATACTTAACTTATTCGCCTATCGTGTTAGGAGCTTGGTACAGAGGAATTCCTTTAAAAAGTTATACCAAAGATAATGTGAGCATTATTAGTCACGATGCGGCGGTATTTTTAGTTGGTTATCGTCAAGATAATTTCTCCATTGGATACAGTTACGATGCCACCATTTCCAGATTAGGTTCAACGGGTGGAGCTCACGAAATTTCATTATCATACACATTCTCCGATTGGATTGAACCCAACAGACACGCTCGCCCACGCAAGGGAGAATTGAAATGTCCTAAGTTTTAGTAATCCAAGGAAAGGAATAATGGAAAAAGGAGGAATAGAAGAAGGAAATAGGAACTCGAAACTCTATTTCTTTTCTCCTTTTCTCCTTTTTTCTTTCTCCGTTTCTCCTTCTTTGAAAAGTGTCTAAAAATCGTTAAATTTGTTTGAAATATTAGCAAAATGACTTATTCAAGCCAGCGAAAAATATCGAAAGTACCGTCCTATCTCGTCAAGGAAATCTTGGACGATATGCCCGTGTTTTACAAAGGTTATAAGGCTGTTTTAAGAAAAGAGAAAACCATTGAAGACATTATGGGTGCAAGCGGTTTACAGATTTTTATTGTTCGATATTTATTCCGTTTGCTTGATAGAAACCTTGATGATAATTTATTTTATGTTTTCACGGGCGAAGTTGGACTACACCTTAGTAAAGGCACTAATCTTTCGGGAGATGTGTTAGTATTTGATAAACAGGTACTTACGCCCGATTTAATTGATACGCATTATTTGAATATTCCGCCATTGATTGATATTGAAATTGACGTTGAAATTGATAATACAACATTTTCAGATTTTAATTATATTCAACGAAAAACAGATAATTTACTAAAATTTGGTACGCAGAAAGTAATCTGGATTTTAACCAAAACGCAAAAAATCATTGTAGCTGAACCCAATAAAGATTGGTTGATGATTGACTGGCAAAAAGACGTTGAAATCACTAATGGAATTACTTTTAACGTTCCTCAATATTTAAAAAAAGAAGGAGTTTTATTCAGTAAACAGTTGAACAGTGAACAGTAAACAGTTACCAGCGAACAGTTATCAGTAAACAGTTATCAGTTACCAGCAAACAGTTACCAGTAAACAATTACCAGAAAACAATTACCAGAAAACAGTGGAGTATAATGATAACTGTTTACTGCTAACTGCTAACTGAAACTCCTTACTCAAACATTTTAAAACAACCACAGATTGACATTTCAAGATTTTAATTTCGACGAAAAACTATTAGAGGGTTTATATTCAATGGGTTACTCAAAACCTACGCCTATTCAAGCCCAAGCCATTCCGCTTATTCAAACTAATAAAGATTTGATTGCTTGTGCTCAGACAGGTACGGGGAAAACGACGGCATTTTTATTGCCCATCATCGACAAAATTATTAAGCTACCCGATGAAAAAAGGCGGTTAAATACGCTCATAATCTCTCCTACTCGTGAATTAGCCACACAAATTGATAATCAGGTAGAAGGTTTGGGATATTTCACGGGCGTAAGTTCCATTTCAATTTATGGTGGAGGAGACGGCAATGCTTGGAATCAACAGAAGAAGGCTTTGGAAGAAGGAGCGGATATTATCATTGCAACGCCAGGAAGATTAATTGCGATTTTGCAGATGGGAGCCATTAATTTTTCTCATCTTCAACACCTCATTTTGGATGAAGCTGATAGAATGTTAGACATGGGTTTCTTTGATGATATTATTAAAATTATCAAATATATTCCCGCCAAACGCCAAACCTTGATGTTCTCTGCAACGATGCCTCCCAAAATTAGAAAATTGGCTCACAGCATTCTTGTCAATCCAGAACAATTAAATATCTCGATTTCAAAACCTTCGGAGGGGATTTTACAACAGGCTTACTTAGTTTACGATACGCAGAAGATAAAATTATTGACGCATATCTTGAAAGAAGGCAATTATGGCAGTGTCATTATTTTTGCTTCAACCAAAGAAAGTGTTAAGAAATTAGACCAAGAATTACATCGTATTGGCATGAAAACTAAGGCTTTTCACTCAGATTTAGAACAGAAAGAGCGAGAAGAAATTATGCGAGAATTTAAGAGTAAAACCCTCCAAATATTGATTGGAACGGATATTCTCTCTCGTGGAATTGATGTGGAAGGTATAAGTTTAGTGGTAAATTTCAATACTCCTCACGACCCCGAAGATTACG
This sequence comes from Arcicella sp., assembly GCA_025354645.1. Taxonomy (GTDB): domain Bacteria; phylum Bacteroidota; class Bacteroidia; order Cytophagales; family Spirosomataceae; genus Arcicella. The sequence continues at coordinate 13,559 of JANXML010000384.1, forward strand.
TTCACCGCATCGGCAGAACGGCAAGGGCAGAAACCACAGGCACGGCAATAACATTCATTAATGACAAAGACCAACGCAAATTTGCCGCCATCGAAGAATTGATTGAGAAGGAAATTCCCAAGCTTTCACTCCCCGCAGGTATGGGAGATGCACCAAATTATCAACCCGAAAAACGGGTGAGTTCAGGAGATTTTCATAAGAAAAAAACGTATCACAAAAAGAAACCTGGATTTGTGAAAAAGGGGTGAGATATTAAGCAATAGATTGTTAACAGAACAAATTAGACCACAGATTTTACGGATTTAGCAAGATTTACACAGATAGAATTAAAATCCGTGTAAATCAGTTAAATCCCTTAAATCCGTGGTCTAATTTTATTTTTACTCGTAAAAAACCACTAAAATGAACCAAAAACTTCAAACAAATCCACGCCTTGAATTAGCTGACCAGTACGTTCGGTTTACGAATAAGAACGTCTTTCTTACGGGTAAGGCGGGTACGGGGAAAACTACTTTTCTGAAAAATATTAAAGCTCATTCGCCCAAACGATTAGTGATTGTGGCTCCCACGGGCGTGGCGGCAATTAATGCGGGTGGCGTTACGATTCACTCTTTCTTTCAACTTTCTTTCGGTCCTAATATTCCTAATCAAAATCCTGATAGTAAGCCACTTGTAAGAAAATTTAGTGGTGAAAAAATTAAAGCAATCAAGGCAATTGACATCTTAGTAATTGATGAAATCAGTATGGTTCGGGCGGATATTTTGGATGCGATTGATGATGTTTTAAGAAGATACAGAAATCGAAATTTGCCCTTCGGTGGCGTTCAATTATTGATGATTGGCGACTTGCACCAGCTTGCCCCCGTTGTGAAAGATGATGAATGGAGTATTCTTCGTCCCTATTATGCAAGCCCGTTTTTCTTTGAAAGTAAAGCCCTTGCTCTTAGTCAATTTATCACAATTGAATTAACTCAAATTTTCCGACAAGCTGATGAGGATTTTATCAACTTGTTAAATAAAGTACGAGACAAAAAATTAGATGCTGAAAGTATAAAATTGCTAAACAGTCGTTACGACCCAAATTTTACATATCCCAAAGACGAAAAATATATCACGCTGACCAGCCACAATAAGGCAGCAATGACCATAAACGCTGTTAAGTTGAAAGAATTAGCAGGAAAATCTTATAAATTTACTGCTGAGATTGTTGAGGATTTTCCTGAAAGTATGTACCCCAATGAATTTGAGTTAGAGCTAAAAGTTGGAGCTCAAGTGATGTTTGTCAAGAATGATTTGAATACTGAAAAACGTTATTTTAATGGAAAATTAGGGGAAATTGTTTCAGTTGACGATGAATTAATCTGTGTAAAATGTCCTCACGAGACGGAGGAAATAATTGTTTCAAGAGCTGTTTGGGGAAATATCAAATATGTCTTGGATGACTCAAAAACCTTGCAGGAAAATGTTATTGGCACTTTCACACAGTTTCCAATCAAAACGGCTTGGGCAATAACTATTCATAAAAGTCAGGGATTGACTTTCGACAGAGCCATTATTGATGCTGCTTCATCGTTTGCTCACGGACAGGTATATGTGGCGTTGAGTCGTTGCAAAACTTTTGAGGGTTTGGTTTTGAGTACACCCATTACTTCGGAGAGTGTAAAATCGGATAATATCATTAAAACTTTTAATGAAGAAGCCGAAAAACAAGACCTTTCGGAAGAGGCTCTATTGGAAGCAAAAAAACATACCCAAAGCGAATGGGTTAGAGATTTGTTTGACTTCACTTTCATTAAAAATAGTCTGAATTATTTACACCAATCTTTCGCAAAAGTACAAGAGCAATTTGCCACAACTTCTTATCAAAATCTAAGCAACATTCATGATAATTATCAGACTGAAATTAACCCTGTAATGGAAAAATTTTCGAGGCAATTAGAGTCATTTATTTTACAAGCAAATTTACCCGAAGAAAACCTTGAATTGCAAGGTAGAATTAAAAAAGGAAGTGTTTATTTATACGAAAAATTAGAAGAACTGACCTACAACCCGTTGAAATCCATTGATTTATCTTGCGATAATAAAGAAACCAAAGGCAATGTTTATAAACTTTGGGAGCAATGTTTGAAAAACATTTTTGAGAAATTAATCCTTTTGAAATCAAATCAAAATGGCTTTAATTCAACGCAATTTTTAACGATAAAAGCCAATGCAAACATTGATTTTGAAACAGAAAAAAATAGGCTAACTAAAACGCAAAATCCTTCAAATTCGAGTGGAAATCAGCGTGATTTATACGGTTCGTTAAAGGTTTGGCGAGACAGTATTGCTAATGAAAAAGACCTTGAAAAATACATGGTTATTGCCCAAAAAACTTTGCAAAGTTTAGCCGAAGAAATGCCCAGAACAAAAGGGCAATTAGCACAGATTAGCGGCTTAGGAAACATTAAAATCAAACAATACGGAGACGAGATTTTAGAAATTATCAACGAATTTTGTGAAGCAAATAATATTGAAATCAAAGAAATTCAAGAAGGCACAAAAGCACTTAAAAAATTAACGAAAGGCTCAACCCAAGAATTGAGTTTTACGATGTTCAAAGAAGGGAATTCTATTGAAGGAATTGCTAAAATACGTAATTTTTCACCATCTACGATTGAAGGACATCTTTCGGAATATGTAAAAAGGGGACTTTTGGAAGTTGAAAGTGTAATTGACAAAAATAAAGTGAAAATTATTAGAGAATTTATGCTTGAAAACCCCGATTTGAAAGGGTCAGCCTTGAAAGAGGCATTGGGAGAAGAGTATAGTTACGGTGAAATTCGAATGGTTTATGGCTCGTTAAATATGGAAGGTAATTAAATATTTTAAAGGAAGATTTTAATAAATTTGATATTACGAAGGTATCAAAATCACAAATCTTCCATTAATAAGTACCTACCGAATAAAAAAATTAATGCGTGCAAAAATAAAATAGTCGTCCAGAGTTGAACTTTTGCTTGTTTTTTAGAAAAAACTTATGGTAGAAATATTCTGAAAATAAAGAAATATAAGAGCAATAATATACAAATTGTTGATTTATATTGTGGCTCTTCAAGAATGGGCAAATAATTGTAATTCATTTCAAGCTACAGTATAAAATGTGGATTAAAAATTACCCCAAACAAATTATCTCACGGGTCTTGCACCATCGCTACTTGTATGCCTCCGCCTACGTCTGTGGGTTTTTCGTGTTCGGTTGCACCCATTGAGATTAGTTTTTGGAAAGTGGCTTCAACATCTTCAATGCCCCAATAAGTATTTACGCCTTCTGATTTGGTTTTCACGGCTCCTTCTTTGGGTTGTAAACCCAATTCAAAACCCTTAACGTTAAATCCTATGTAAAAAGGTTCATCAAAATAAGGTGGAAATCCAAGTAATTCAGCATACCATTGTTTGGCTTTTCGATGTCTGAAACTCGGTAAACGGTTGTTCGGAGTCTTAAGATTTGCATGGTAACGGGGATTAAATTTTGAAATCAAATATGCAATTTTATGACAAATATTTAATTACTAAAATCCCTTGAACCCATCTTTTCCGTTGTTCTTACGGTTTTTTTTTCGTAAAATTGTTACTAATAAATAGATAGGTTGGAATGAAGATTAATAGATTTGAAATAAATCGAACATCAAACATCAACAACCGAAAATCGAATATATGACTTCACGAGAAAAAATAAATTTAGTTTTTGATGAAATGGGTAAGGTGGTTGTGGGTCATGAAAAACTAACAAATCGCCTTTTAATTGGATTGTTTACGGGTGGACACGTTCTCTTGGAAGGCGTTCCAGGATTGGCTAAGACCTTAGCAATCAACACCTTATCAAAAATACTTGATCTGCATTTTCACCGCATTCAATTCACACCCGATTTGCTCCCTGCCGATTTAATTGGGACAATGATTTATAGTAGAAAGTTAGATGATTTTGAGGTAAAAAAGGGTCCAATTTTCGCCAATATCATTCTTGCCGATGAAATAAACAGAGCCCCTGCCAAAGTGCAATCCGCTTTGCTGGAAGCCATGCAAGAGAAACAAGTGACATTGGGAGATGAAAGTTATCTACTTGATAAGCCTTTCTTAGTATTGGCAACACAAAACCCAGTGGAACAGGAAGGAACATTTCCATTACCCGAAGCACAAGTGGATAGATTTATGCTAAAAGTTTTTGTGGATTATTTGAATAAAGACCAAGAGTTGGAAGTAATGCGGAAAATGTCGAACATGGAGTTTAATTACGAACCGAAAGCCATATTAACAAAAGAAGATATTTTCAAAATTCGGAAGGAAATCAACAATATTACCATTTCCGAAACCTTAGAAAAATACATTATTGAAATAATCTTTGCTACCCGAAAACCAGGCGATTATGGCTTGCGTGAAGAGGCTCGTTATGTACAATTCGGGGCATCTCCCCGTGCGAGTATCAACATGAATTTGGCTTCAAAAGTGCTTGCCTACCTCGATGGACGTGATTATGTGCTTCCAGAGGACATCAAGGAAATTGCTCCCGATGTCTTAAATCACAGAATTATGCTCAACTATGAAGCCGAAGCCGATGGTATAACAACCATGCAAGTCATTGATACCATTCTCAGAAAAGTAGCTATTGGAAGGTAGTTTCGATGCTCGGTTTTCGATGTTTGATGTTCGTTTTATAACACGAATATTAAAAACCGAATTTACTGTGATGGAAAATTTAAGAATTTATAAATTGAGTTCAATTTACGATAGAACGAATATCGAAAAACGAACATCTAAAAACGAACATTGAAAGTCAAAAAGCCAACATCTTAATTGCCGTTATTGCCGCTTCGTCTCCTTTATTTCCATGAATTCCTCCTGCACGGTCAAGGGCTTGTTGTTCGGTATTGGGAGTAAGTACCCCGAAAATTACGGGTTTATCGTACTTCAAACTGACATTCGTTAATCCCTGAGCTACGGCATGATTGATATAGTCATTATGTTTAGTTTCGCCCTGAATCACACAGCCAATACAGATAACAGCATCAATATCAGCCTTTTGAGCCATTTTTTGAGCCGCAAAAGTTAATTCATAACTCCCTGGGACGGTTATTCTAATGATATTTTCCGATAATGCCCCGTACTCCAGAAGCGTTTTAATTGCTCCGCTTGTGAGTGCATAAGTCACTTCTGCGTTCCACTCTGCTGTTATGATAGCAAAACGTTTTTGGCTAATATCGGGAAGATTATTAGTTGAAAATATACTTAAATTTTTATGTATTGATGACATAATTTCAGTTGTCAGTAAACAGTTATCATTTAACAATTTACCGATTATTTTATTGTGAAAAAATTAAAAGAAAAAGGAATAAAACTTTCGCTCTATTCCTTTCTGTATATCATTGAAAACTGTTTACTGTTCCTTGTAAACTGATAACTGAATACTATTCTCCTTCCAACATCGCTTTGTATTTCTTTGCACTTACTGCCTCCGAAGACTCTGCGTATTTTTCAACGATTTCTGTATAAACTGTCAAAGCCTCTTTCGGTTCTTTGTTGGCTTCATATGCAGCAGCTAATTTCATCATATAGGCAGGTGTAAAAAATTTGTTAGCCTTATAATCTGATGCTTTTTTGTAATAATCAACGGCATCTCCGTAAGCCTTCTTTTCAGAATAAGCATCACCAATGAGTGAGTAGGCACGAGCCTGAACCAATAAATCTGAACTACTGAAAGATTTCAAATGGTCGATGGCAGCATCAAATTTGCCTTCTTTCAAATTTGCCGTTCCTGCAATAAAGTGTGCAAGATTTCCAGCATTTCCGCCAAAATTATCAGCAATTTTTGCCGCTTCTTTTGCTGCTACTTTATTTGAATCAGCCTCAAATTTATACATTGTACTGAATAACTTTGCCTGTCCTTCTTCGTCTTGTGATGAAGTCCATGCCTTATATCCAAAATAGCCCACAATTGCTAAAACCAATGCCCCTACAACGCCGAAGATAACATTTTTGTTTTTCTCTACGGTTGTTTGAACTTTGCCTATCTCGTGTTGTAAGCCCTCAGCACTTTCTAAAAATTCAAGTGATGATTTTTCTACTTCTTTCTTTGCCATTGGTTGGTTAATCGTTATGGTTAATGGTTAAATATCTTTTGTAAGGAATTAAATTTATTGAAAGATAATTAACTTACTAATACCCTTTTTATAAAATCGGACTGCAAAATTATAAAAACTCTTGCAATATTCCATGTTATAAGAGAATCTTTTAGAGGCAAGTTCAAAAAGAATGCCAAATGGAGTTAGAAATTTAAACTGTTGTAGAATTTAAAAAGTTAAGGACGTTACAATGCAATATAAAGACTGTTTAACTTATCTAACTTTTTAACTTTCTAACTATCTCCCTCTCAGCCAACTTTCTGGATTTATCTTATCAAAATTCTTCCATACTTGAAAATTGATTTCTGAGGTTCCGTCATTATCGGTTGCCACAACACCAATCTTTTGTCCAGAACTAATTTTTTGTCCAGTCGAAACATTCACGTTTGCCAATTTACTGTACACCGTAAAATAATCCCCGTGCTGAACTGCCACAATCATATTCGCCCCAGGAATTGAAACCACCGACTGCACAATGCCATCATACACCACCTTTACATCATTACCCGCACTCGTTTGAATATCTACGCCATTATTATTGGTTCTAATTCCCTTCAAAACGGGATGATTGTGTACGCCAAAATGATCAGAAATAAACCCAGAACCCACGGGCCACGGCATTCGTCCACGCAAGGCAGAAAAAGAGGTCGCCAATTTGCTTTCTTCGGCAGTCATGGCGATGGCTTTGTTGTTGGATGCGATTGATTTATTCGATTTTGATTCATCTTTGCGTTCACGTTCCAAAGAGCGTTTAATTTCTCTTTCCACGATTCTCGCAATCATATTTTCCAATTTCTCAACTGCCTGTTTATTGCTTGTTAATTGGTTTTTAAGCTCTTTTTCCTTCTGATTTAATTGATTGACAACATTTGATTGTTTACCTTTTAAGTTTTGCAAATTCTGGGTTTCAGTAATTTTTTCACGCAAAACGGACTCTTGTTCTTGCTTCTTACGCAACACATTCACTTGTTCTGCCAATAATTCTGTTCGTACTTTTTGAATCAAAACTGCTTGTTTTTCTCGGGCTTTTGAATATTGTTGAAGGTATTTATATCGTCTTACTAATTGATTAAAATTTGCCGAAGAGAATAGGAAACTTAACTTATTAAATTTATTACTGGTTTTGGCAGAAGCATAAATCATTCTGGCGTATTCTTCTTTCAATTTTTCAAGATTTCCAGAAAGTTCCGTTGTGACTCGGGTGAGTTCTTGTGCTTCATTTTCAAGGAGTTGTTGGCTTTCGGAGATAATATCAATTTGTTTGGTTTGTTTGTTAATACGCTCGCCAATAGCATTTAATTTGCCTACGCTAACTTCCTTTTTTTGTTCAGTTTTCTCAATAATTTTGTTGATTTCCTGAATTTTTTGCAAGTTTTCACGTTTAGCAGCCTCCAATTTCGCTCGACGGTTTGATTTGCGTTTTCGCTGTGCATCAACATCTGAAATAATTAAACACAACAAAATAAGAAGCAGTCCAGAAAGAAATTTCAGGGCTGCCTTTGGGAATTTGATATGTTTTTGAGGTTTTATGAGATTAAAATTTTATTTAAATTCTTGGAGATTTGTTTCAATCGAATCCTTAACACTATTTAAAATCATAAATAGATACAAGAAAATATTTGGTAGAATGATAATCAAAAAAAATTTTACGTAATCCAAACGACCTTGTTGTTTTCTTAAAGCTATGTTGAGCAACATTGCAACTGCATAAATTGATATAATAAGAAGGTGATAAATAATAAAACCCGTATTTGCAGCACCGCAAGAATTTGGATATTTAGCACGATCCGATGTAAACCAATCAATTAAAAAATACCACCAGTAAAAGTATGGTAATATTGAAATAGTTGTAAAAATATTTCTCATGCCGTTGTCTGTGTCCTCACAGACGACCAATTCACTTCTTTTCGCCGTTGTCTGTGTCCTCACAGAAAACTATTTCTTCAACAATTTTTCAGGCACTTTGAATGGAAATGCCAAAGGCGTATCTAATAATTCAACCTTTGTGTGTTTGATATTCACCACCGTTTGATACATCTTCTGGTCTTCGTTCGATTTATAATCCACCGTTATCAAACTTGAATTTGGAAATAAATACTGATTCAACATCGTGAAATCGTCAAAATCGAGCGTTAATTTATTATTGGTATCTTCTTGGGTTAGTAAAAGTTTTTTCAACTTCTTATTTTCACCTATGTAATTGTCAATCAGCACTCTATCTTGTTCTTGTTTCAATAAATAATACTCATTCTCACGCACAACTCTCGATTTGTTTTTCTTGAAAGGACGATTACCAACGATTAAAGATTGAAGAATGTCGTAGCTTATATTAAAATTGAATTTTTCAGAAAAATCCGAATAAGTGTATTCATCATATTCACCCGCTATTTTATTATAAAACTTCACAACATCTTTATTAAAAAGTGCAGTTGCTCCTGTAATTCCAAATTGTGATATATTCATCCAAATTAAACTATCTTTTTTCATCCGAATGTCCACATTCACCGTTCTGCCATCATTTGGCGTTTTGTATGTAACTTTTGCTTTTGCCTTCAAATACTTAAAATCAATCTCATCAATCTTTACCTTATCTTCCTCATTTTCAATCACTTTAACTGGATTATTGGGAGGAGTGACAATGGTGGAATCAACAACAACGGGAGGATTTATAACGGCAACATTTACAGAATCGGTACTTGGAACACTGGCAGATTTATTAATTTGCTGACGTTTACAAGAAGCAAAAAACAGCGTTGATACAAGAAGGAACACAAAGGATTTATTCATTTTTTAGGGGTTGGATTTTTGGAGTAGGACAGGTTTCTAACCTGCCCTTTTGAACAGGTTGGAAACCTGTCCTACTCAATCAGCTTCATTTCAGCAATTTTCTTATCAATAAAAGTGCTGGTTGTACCAATGGTTTTGGCTTTTTTCCATATTTCAACAGCTTTTTCTTTTTCGCCCAATTGATACAAAACATCACCGTAATGTTCAACAATAACAGCACTTTTTGTTTTATGATATTCAATGGCTTTGTCATTTAATTCAACCGCTTTTTCTAAGAAAATTCTGGCTTTTTTATAGTCTTTTTGAACGTACAAAACCCAAGCGTAAGTATCCATATAAGTGGCATCATTTGGATATTTCTGAACCAAAATCTCAGCCATTTGAGCCGCACGGTCTAATTTCTCTTTTCTTAATGATAAAAAATAACTGTAATTATTCAGCACATGATCATTGTTTGGATTCTCTTTCAAAGCCGCTTCATAAGCATCATCCGATTTTTCGTGTTTACTTAAACTGTTATAAGTATCGCCTAATAAAGCATAAATATGTTGTGTTAAATCAGAGCCTTCGGGAGCTAATCTACGAGCTTCTTCCAATGATTCTACTGCTTTATTGTTATTCCGTTTATAGTAATAAGCCGTGCCATTATAATACCAAAAATTTGCCTGATTCGGAAAAACCTCAATTGCCTCTTCGCTATGCACAATGGCACTGTCAATCTGTTTCAAACGCAAATCCATGTTGATAATATTGCCCCAGACATCATGCACGGATTTGTCTAAACGAGCCGCTTTCACATATTCATCTCTTGCACCCTTATCATCCCCTTTTTGTAATAATAAATCACCATAAATAGCATGAGATTTTGGATCTTTCGGATTCTGTTTTACTAATGATTTTACTAAATTAAAGGCAGTTTCACGAGACTTTTCGTCCTTAACCATGCTCATATAACCCATCAAAATTCGTGCTTTGGTCGTTGCATCCAGACTATTATCAGCAAAAGCCAATTCCAATTCTCTGTTGCATTTTTCCATATCACCTTTCTCTTGATACAATTGAGCCAACATCACGTGAGCCTGTGCATTGTCGGGATTGGTTTTTAGTATTTTTTCAAGATACGGAATTGCTTTATCGCTTTGTTTATTCGACATTAACAACTCCGCTTGGTCGATACTGAAATCAATTTCTTCTGGGTCGGAGGTCACTAATTTTTCTCCCTCTTTCACGGCATCATCCACCTTGCCCATCTTCATCAAAACCATTTGTTTCTGACGGGTAACTTCTTCATTTACGCCCATGATTCTCTCCGCACGGTCATACGATTTTAGAGCGTCATCGTATTGATTATCAAATATATAAACAGCCGCCTGCTCAATGTGATACTCGGCTTTTGTAGGATTTTGGGAGATTAGATTTTGATATACTCTTGCAGCTTCGTCGTACTTACGTTTACGTACATACAAGTCAGCCAAAAGTTCACCATAAGCGGAATTTTCAGGATCTTGTTGAACGGCTTTTTCGGCAAAAATAATTGCCTTTTCTTCGTCTTTTAATTTCTGGTAATTATTGGACAAAGCGTAGAAAATACCACCATTTTCAGGCGTAATTTCAAGGGCTTTTTGATAAGATGGAATCGCTTTTTCGTAATCCTCCATCATGTAGTATTTCATGCCCTCCGTAAAATGAAATTCAGCTTCTTGCAATTGCGAAACCGTAAGTTCACCTTTTTTCTTGGCATTTGAATCACGCTTTTGGGAAAAACATAATGAGCTGGTTATCAGAGCGATAACAAATATAGGAAGGATATTTTTTAATCTAAATGTCATGATTATTTTGCAGATACTCTAAAAACAAAATGCAACTTGAAAATTATGGAGTAAGCAACAAAACATAATTCCCTGCAATTTAATAAAAATACGGCTAATTGATTATATTACAGTAGTTCCAGATGAAATTATTACGATATTTTTTGCCTCTATTCAACGAAAAACTACTTAAAATGGTATTAATGTTTGATAAAATGTGTTGGTAGAGATAACAGCAAAGTCACTATGACGCAAATTTTCAATAATTCTATAATATTTTTGTGTCATAGCGTCTTTGCGATAAATCTTAAAACACAAAACAACAGTACATTTGTAATAGTTTTTAATTTACTCAAAACTTATTATTTTACTCAAAAATCATGCAAGACTTAAATTCGATCATGTTTCAATCCGCCGAAGGATTCAAAAAATATCGCAAATTTTCTGGTAAACAAAAAGCTACATTTTTAAGGGCAATTGCCGAGGAAATGGAAGCATTAGGCATGGACTTAATTCATACCGCCATGCAAGAAGCCAATTTGCCCGAAGGTAGATTAATGGGCGAACGTGGACGGACAATTTTCCAATTAAAAATGTTCGCTGACCTTTTGGATGAAGGTTCGTGGGTAGAGGCAAGAATAGACTCTGCAAACCTTAGTCGTCAACCAATTCCAAAGGTGGATTTACGCAAAATGTTGGTTCCAATTGGCACAGTGGCAGTTTTTGGGGCGAGTAATTTTCCGTTTGCCTATTCAACTGCGGGTGGAGATACTGCCTCAGCATTGGCTTCGGGCTGTCCCGTAGTTGTGAAAGGACATCCTGCTCACGCCCGTACTTCTGCTATGGTTGCAGAGGCAATTTTGCGGGCTGCCGAGCGTACTGGAATGCCCAAAGGCGTATTTGCTCACTTGGACGGAGGCGAAGGTTTTGATGTTGGAAAAGCATTAGTGATGCACCCCAATACAAAAGCGGTGGGTTTCACAGGGTCGTTTGGCGGAGGAAAAGCCCTTTACGACATGGCAAATCAACGTTCAGAACCCATACCCGTTTTTTCGGAAATGGGAAGTGTGAATCCAGTAGTTTTGATGTCCGAGAAGTTAAAGCAAGATGCTGAAAATGTGGCAATGTCTTATGCAAGTTCAATCACTTTGGGCGTTGGGCAATTTTGCACAAACCCAGGTTTAATCTTCGGAATTGACAACGAAGACCTCGAAAAATTCATGGATGTTTTATCAAATGAAATTGAAAAAATTGCTCCTGCCACGATGTTGAATGAAGGAATTTTTAAGAATTATGAAGATAAGAAATCCATCGCTTTATCACAAGAAAATGTAACGACTGAATCAGTTTCAAAAATCAAAAAAACGGCTCAAATTCAAGGTACGCCCACAGTTGCATCGGTGAGTGCGGATGTATTTTTGAAAAATCCAAAGCTACACCAAGAGGTTTTTGGTCCTTATTCTTTGGTTATTAAGTGTAAAGATGAAACTCAATTATTAGAAGTGCTTAATCATTTAGAAGGGCAATTAACGGCAACTTTAATGGCAACGGAAAGTGAATTACAAGCCAACGAAGAAATTGTGGATACACTCAGAAATCTGTCGGGAAGGCTGAATTTTAACAACGTTCCAACGGGCGTAGAAGTCTGTTTTGCGATGCAACACGGCGGACCTTTTCCAGCGTGTACGGATGCAAGATTTACTTCAGTTGGTCCCGATGCGATTAAAAGATGGGTGCGTCCAGCGAGTTATCAAAGTTTTCCAGATAGTTTATTACCCGATGAATTGAAACACGAAAATCCTTTGAATATCTGGCGAATGGTGGATAATGAGTTTGTAAAATAATTTTTAAAATTTAAAAAGATTCATAAACAAAAACGCTGTAAAAGCCTGTAATCCAGAACTTTTATAGCGTTTTTGTTTTTAACCTTTATCAAACAATCAAGTTAATAATTTTAAACCTTAAATTTGTGCAAATATTAAGAAGAAATGACAATAAGAGACACATATTTGA
>JANXML010000005.1 GCA_025354645.1 Arcicella sp.
GGCGGGACGATAAGGAGAGTAAAATTGCCAAATATCATGACATCCATACGTATGCCCAAAAGCTCCCGCAAAAAGATCTAAATACGCATATTTCCGAATGTCATAGGCATTAGAAACGCCCAAATCATTAGCATTAAAACATACAGGATGGTCTTCATAAATGGGTTCAGCATCCATGACGGGTTTGGTGGGTGTGCGGTTGTATGAACCTTGAATTTTGTCGTAAATCGCTTGGTCTCGGCAATGTCCGTTTTGAAACATATTAAAATCTAACCATTCGTCATTATGAAACCATTCGCCAGACCCTTTTTCGTTAGGTTGTGGATGAAAACTTATCAACGCATTGGCTTGTCCGCCCACACCTTCCACAATCCCAGCCGCCATTTCTCGCCAGATTTTTTCGTGCGTAGCGTTCTGTGGATTGCGGTCGCCACCCAAAATCCAGAGGAGATTTTTCTTATTTTTATAACGATTGCCTATCCATTTTCCGTAGACTTTTGCATTTTCAGGCGTAAAAATTTCGGGTCCTCGTCCCCACGTTGACTTCCATATTTTATCTCCCCAAGTAGGCAAAAAAGCAACGTTCAGTCCGTAATTATTTGCCTTATCTATCACATAATCAACGTGTTGAAAATATTTTTCGTTGGGTTTTGTGGGGTCGTCATTTTCCAAAGGCAAGTCTCCGTAAGGATTCGGCGTGTGCAAACCGTCAAATTCTGCAATGGCAACGGCTTGCACAATTGTAAAACCCTGTTCAGCACGACGTTTGAGATATTGCTCGGCTTGTTCACGGTTCAAACGGTGAAATAACTCCCAAGCGGTATCGCCCATCCAGAAAAAAGGCTTTCCGTCTTTTAGTAAAAATCGTTTGTTTTCACTGACTTTGAATTGAGCGAAAATGGATAAATTTATGAGTAAAAGAGTAAAAAGAATTAAGTATTTTTTCATGGATTTCGGGTTAAATTTTACTAAATTATCAAAACAACATTACACTTTAATCCTGATTTACAGGAAGATAATTTCCTTAAAAAATCTTAATAATGATAAATTTATTTTAATTCCGTGTAAATTTGAAACATGAGATTAAATTTTTTTCTACTGACTTTTCTATTAACGGCTTGTAGTTCCGACGATAAGCCCAAAAACTTGATTCCTGAAGACAAAATGGCAAAAGCCTTGTCTGAAATTCATATTTTGGAGGCTCAAATTAATAACTTGCATTTTCAACACGAAGATTCATCGGTCTTTGTGTATCAAAAAAAGAAATTTGAACTTCTGAAAATCCTTGACTTGGATACTGCTGCATTTAGAGTTAGTCTGAAATATTATTTGTTAAATCCTGACAAAATGAAAGGGATTTACGTGGAAGTAAAAAAACTTTTAGAGGCTAAGAAAAAGGTAATTGAAGACAAGAAAAAATTGGAGGACAAAAAGAAAAAATTGATTGAGGATAAGAAAATATTGGAAGAGAAAAAAAAAGGAATTTACCCTAAAAAAATTGGTATTGATTCTGTAAAAAAACCCTTAATTCCTATCAATAAATTCAAACTTAAACTACCTAAAAAAATTATACCTAATCCTGCATGAAAACATTTTTCAAATCGCTTTATCTTTCAAATTTAGTATTTTACATTACCATTTTCATCGTGGTAATGTTTGTTTTTGCATTTGTTTTTCCAGTATTGTTTGGGATAACCCAGATGCTATTTTTTGTTTTTATGTTAATGTTGCTGGTGGACGGAATTATGCTCTATCGCTCTAAAAAAGGCATTTTTGCTCGTCGTGAAGCCCCAGACCGACTTTCAAATGGCGATGAAAACCCGCTGTCTATTTACCTCGAAAATCATTATGACTTCCCCGTTCAGATTCAAATTATCGACGAAATTCCTTTTCAATTTCAAAAACGAGATTTGATGTTTCATACTGCCTTGAAAACTGCTGAAACTCAGATTTTAGCATATAATTTACGACCTACAAAACGGGGAGAATACAGTTTTGGGGCGGTGAATGTTTATGTGAAAACTCCCATACGATTATTGAAACGTCGCTATCAATTTTCGCAAGATAAAATGGTGGCAGTTTACCCTTCTTTCCTGCAAATGCGAGCGTATGAATTAATGGCAATTTCAAATCGTTTGACTGAATTGGGCGTAAAGAAAATTCGCAAGATTGGGCAGAGTCAGGAGTTTGAACAGATTCGGCAATACGTGCAAGGCGATGACATTCGGAACATAAATTGGAAAGCCACCGCCAGACGTAACGACTTGATGATCAATGCTTTCCAAGAAGAAAAATCGCAAAATGTTTATTGTTTAATTGATAAAGGGCGAGTAATGCAAATGCCTTTTGATGGACTTTCACTCTTGGATTATGCCATTAATGCGACTTTGGTTTTATCAAATATTGCCATTTATAAACAGGACAAAGCGGGTATAATTACTTTCTCCGACCGCATGGGTCAAGTGCTTCTTGCCGACCGAAAAGCGGGGCAAATGTCAAAAATTTTGGACGTTTTATACAAACAAAAAACTCGCTTTATGGAGACTGATTATGAAGCCCTTTACGTACACACAAAAACCTATATTCGTCAGCGAAGTTTGTTCCTTTTGTTTACCAATTTTGAAACCGTTACGTCCATGCGGAGGCAATTACCTTATTTCCGAAAATTAGCAAAAGACCATTTACTAATCATCGTTTTCTTTGAAAATACGGAGTTGAGAGCGTTATTGGATAAACCCGCAAACACCACCGAAGAAATTTATTTGAAAACGATTGCGGAGAAATATTTCTACGAAAAGCAGCAGATTATCAGGGAGTTAGGTCAATTTGGTATTCAAGCATTATTGACGGCACCGCAAAATCTGACGGTGAATACGGTGAACAAATATTTAGAATTGAAGTCTCGTGGGATGATTTGAGAATTATTGATTTATAACTGCGTCAATAATCCGAATTTGTTCTAAAATCTCTTCTGGTTTTATCAGTAATTCTTTGCCATCCACCATTGCATCGTGAAGATTTTGGAATAATAAAGCCCAATTTCCTTTCTCCGTTTCAACCGTTCCTCTGAAAATTAATCCATTTATTTCAGTATTTAAAATGCCTGATTGTGAAATTGGTTCAATCCCAAAATCGCTATCAGTTGGCTCCATTCCCATTTTTAGGTGGTCTTCTTGCACGTCAATTCCATGTTTTATGAATGAACCTTTTGTGCCGTGAATGATGTATCTGGGTGTATCTTCACGAACTAATAAACTTGATTTTAAGGTAACTTTCAGTTTGTCATAATCCAATTTTATAACAAAAGCATCGTCAATTTCAGAGTTTTCTCTTTGCGTAAAAGTTTGCCCCCAAACGGATTTCGGAACGCCAAAAAGTACGATTACTTGGTCAATAATATGAGAACCTAAATCATAAATAATGCCACTTCCTGCTCCAACAGTTTCCTTCCATTTTTTTGGATTCAAAACGGGTTTGAAACGGTTAAAATGAATTTCAAAACTGTGAATTTCTCCTAATAAATTACCTTCTATTATTTTTTTAACAGTCAAAAAATCTGAATCAAAACGTCGATTCTGAAAAACTGATATTACTTTTTGCTGTTGTTTAGCCAATAAAATTAATTCCTGTGCTTCCTCAACTGTGGCAGTAAAAGGCTTTTCTACTAAAACATTTTTACCTGCTAATAATGACCGTTTTGCGTATTCAAAATGCGTGGCATTAGGCGAACAAATACTTATTAAATCAACTGATGAATCTGCCAAAACTTCATCCAAACTTCGAGCAACTTGTACCGAAGGAAAGAAATCTTTTGGATTTTGATTATTTGAAACAATGGTTTTGAGTCTGAAATTTGGATTCGATTCAAAAAATGGGGCTTGTAAATATCGTCCAGACAAACCAAAACCGATGAGAGCAACGTTTAGCATAATTGTAACATGATGCTTCCGCATCGGAATAAATTATATATGTATTTGTAACCCGACGCTTCCGCATCGGAGTAAAAGTAAAATTTTCTCTATCCGATGTAGAAACATCGGGTTACATGAATACAATATTAACGCTTTTTAACAAATGACAATGCAACCTTTTACGCCTCATCCTGCATCTTTGCATTATAAACTCGCAACAATATGAAAAACCTATTTACCTACTTTTTTCTACTCATTTCAACCATATCTTTTTCTCAACAATCCATTTCAGGACGAATTTTAGATGATAAAAAACAAGGTGTTCCGTTCGCTAATGTCCTGATTTTAAACGCCAAAGACTCTTCTTTTGTGAAAGGAAATGTGGCGGATGTTGAGGGTGATTTCACGATTTCACAAGTGCCTTCCAAACAGTATTTACTGAATATTACTGCCATCGGATTTCAAAAATTTTATCAAAAAATAGAAGTTTTAGATAAAGATTTGAAACTTGAAAATATCATTTTACTGGCTGATAATCAAACACTTACGGAAGTGCAAGTGGTTGCCCGAAAACCACTCATCGAACGCACGGGTGACAAGATGATAATGAATGTTGAGGCAAGTCCCATTACCTCTGGATTGAATGGTTTGGAATTGATGGAAAAAGTGCCAGGCGTAACGGTAGATAGAAATTCTGAAACCATTAAAATTAAAGGAAAATCTGGTGTGACAGTAATGATTGACGACCGTAAAACTTACTTGAACACAGAACAATTAGCGGCTTTTTTGAAGACTTTAAAGAGCGATGATATTGAAAAAATTGAGGTAATCACTAATCCATCAGCTCGTTATGATGCTTCGGGAACGTCTGCCATTATTAATATCAAAACAAAGAAAGGGAAAAGTTTGGGGACAAACTATATCGTTGATTTATCGGCTGGATATAGTCGTTACGATGAAGTAGGCGATTTATTGAAAAATGGGCAAGGTTTTACGGTTAATTCTAAAAAGGAAAAATATACGATTTATGCCAATTTAAGTCGCAACAATGATGACACTTTTAACGCCAGCACGGAAAATCAAAAATTGTTCGATGGTAAAGGAATAGTCACAGAAATTCGGGATAATCAAGAAATATCCCAAGGAAATGAAGGTGTTTTAAATTCAAAATTTGGTTTTGATTATGATTTTTCAAAAAAAACTTCCGTTGGATTCTCATTGCAAACGGCTTTTTCTGATTCGCCAGATAATAGGAGAGTAGAACAAAAAAATCAGCAAAATGAGGTAAAAAGCTCTTTAATTTTAAATAGGGAGCGATTATCATCAAATAAAAACTACATTTTTAATTTGCATTGGAAACAAAACTTAGATACAACCTCAGTGTTGAATGTTGATTTTGATGTAATAGTTAACAAATCGAATACCAACAATATCTTTATCACTTCCACTACCACTGATAAAAATATTTTGGTTGTTAAAAATCAGATTTATGTGCCAAATCAATCTACTACCTACGTTTTGAAAACTGATTTTGAAAAACAATTAACCAAAAAAATTAAGTTTGAAACGGGTTTTAAAAGTAGTTTTTCAAATAGCGACAAAGATTTTAACGACAATTTTAGGGATAATGGGGCGTTGGTCAGTTCTTTTTTCCATTTTAACCAAAATATTAATGCAGGATATGTGATGGTTAACTCTGAATTGAGCAAAAAAACGAGTTTACAAACGGGTCTTCGAGGTGAACATACTTATACGCAAGGAGAAAATAAAAGTGGTCAGAAATTATCAGGACAGAATTATTTCAATCTTTTTCCTACCCTTTTCTTGAATTATAAAGCCACAAAAGATTATGTTATTTCTTTGGGATATAGCCGCAGAATTGAACGTCCCGATGACAATAATTTTAATACTTTCAAGAATTTTTTCTTCCCGCAACAATACTATCAAGGCAATCCAACGATTCTGCCAACTTTGAGTAATAGTTATAGTTTCACACATACTATCAAAGATGCGTTCAGTTTTTCGCTCGATTATTCCAATCTTCAACAATTTTCAACGGAGGTTTATGACTTAGATTCTACCTATATTTTAGGACGAAAATTAATTAAAAATTCTAATGAAAATGTGAATGGAACCGTTTCTTGGTGGGGTTTTGATACTACTTTACCATTCAATGTAACCAAATGGTGGAACGTAAATATTAATCTTTGGAATGGGATAAATATCTATGATTACCAACGTGAAAACGCCAAAGTAGATGTGAAGCAATGGTATGGTGGAGCATATATTCAGCAAACTTTCACGCTCACAAAAACCCTCTCGGGAGAATTATCGGGTTGGGCGAGTTCAGGAGAAACGTGGGGATTTCAAACCAGTAAACCACAAGGCTCATTTGACATCGGTTTCAAGCAGTTTTTATGGAATAAAAAAGCAACCTTAAAACTCTCCATCCAAGATCCATTATATCTCAACAAATGGCGAAATACCTTGGAAACAAGTAACTTAACGACTACGGGTGTATATCAATCGGATAATCGTAGAGTCAGAATTAACTTTACTTATAACTTCGGAAATACAGATGTGAAAGTAAATCAAAGACAAAATAATGATGGCGGAGGTGGTGGAAAAAGGGGAGGACGTGGGTAAGCCACAATCAATGATAGTCCACAATTTGCTTTCGTATTGATAGAAAATTTTAGCGTACATTTTCTGCAAACAGTTAGGTGTAAATTCCCCACGACACCCTTATATCAAAATAAATCCTTTCTTCACAGAAGAAAGGATTTATGGAAATATCCAAAAACAATCTCAATATTAAAACTTTTAATTTCTTATTGAAAAGTGATATAGCTAAAAAGCCTTATCACGTTAATTGCTAAACTTTTTATAAAATTTGTTGATGAAGTATAAATCATTTTTAGAAAACAATGCTTTAATCATTTCCAACAGAGTTTTAAGTAATTATACTTAGAAAAATGTTATATTATGTTTGGAAAAGCTTAATCCTGTTGTTGAACATTATTTAACTGTAAAATGATAATTCGATGTTAACACATAAAACTACAAGTGCAAATAATTTTATAAAATAGTTTTTGACGAAATAATATTTTCTTAAAATGTTTCAATTAAATATTTAATAAAGTATAATTAATTAAAGACAAATTTTTTTAATTAATTTATATTCTGGAAATAATTTTTTAAGCAAAAATTACTATAATCGACTCAAATAAGTATATTTACTTAATTATTATTTAAAATTTAGTTTGATAATTTTTCTTTACTTATTGTACTAAATGAAGAAATTAAAACTTTTAATATTATGCAAGAATCAACGTTACAACAACTTCGCTATCCGATTGGTAATTTTCAAAAGCCCGTAGAAATTACCTCAGAAATGCTTAGGGATTGGATTATTGACATTGAAAATCTCCCTGAACTTCTCCGCAAAGCAGTGGATGGTTTAACGGAGGAACAATTATTGCTATCCTATCGTCCAGAGGGTTGGACAGTTAAACAGACCGTTAATCACGTGGCAGATTCTCATGCAAATGCTTTTATTCGTTTTAAATTGGCTTTAACGGAGCATAATCCAACCATAAAACCTTATGAAGAACAACTTTGGGCAGAATTGGAAGACGGTAAAAATGCTCCAATCGAATGGTCACTGAGTATGTTGGATGTTATGCACAAGCGTTGGATTATGCTATTAAAATCAATGACGGATGAACAATTTAGCCGTCAATTTTTGCACCCAGAAACAAAACATTTGAATTCCTTACGTTCGGTTACGGGTATGTATTCTTGGCATGGAAAACATCATACAGCACATATTACGGAGTTGAGAAAGCGGTTGGGAATTTGAATAAAGTCATAAGTCTTTTAGTCATAAGTACACTGTTTAATAAGTTTTCTGGGCAACTTCCCGAAACAATATCCATTGCGGGTAAAAAACTTTCGGGAAGTGAATCTGGCGTTTTATACTTCTCGAAAGTTCCTTCTACTTTCGAGAAGTTCTTTCAGAGAATCAAACTATCCAAAAAACTTGTTAAACGGTGTATTAATTCTCAAATACGAGAAATTTTTACTGGAAAATTTTAAACAAAATACCACCTGATTAAATACTAAGCATTTAAGATTATTTAATTTAATATTTAACAAAAAGAGTGAATAGATTTCTCTACTCACTCTCGGAATATTTTTAATTTCAAAAATTATTGAATTCTTAAACGTCTTCCCGCTCTCAAACTTGAAGAGGCTCTCATGCCGTTCATCTTTGCTAATTTATCAACAGATATACCTGCACGATTAGCAATTGAATAAAGTGAATCGCCGTAATGTGCTGTTGTCCAGGCAGTTCTGCGAGTCATTACTTTATTACCAGCATCTCCATATTCGTTACCTAATGCTAATCCATACGTATCAAAAACTCTGGCAGAAACCAATAAATGGTCTGCAACAGGTTCTGAACCTGCCCCTGAAAAATTAAAAACGTAAGTAGGATTAAATGGATTTCCTTCGTATCGGGTTTCAAAATGCAAATGTGAGCCTGTGCTTCTTCCCGTACTTCCACCCAAACCTATTTGGTCACCCGCTTTTACGTAAGTACCAGATTCATAATTTTGTTGCGAAAGGTGACCATAAAGCGTTTCAAGACCATTATAATGACGTACCACCATAAATTTACCATAACCTCCGTTGTTATATCCAGAAACTCTAACGATACCGTCAAAGGCAGCATAAACAGGGTCACCTGTTTCTAAATCAACATCAACGCCTGCGTGCAAACGTCCCCAACGAGGTCCAAATTGTGAAGTTAATTTTGGTGAATTATTGGGAACCGACCAAAAACGACCTTGATCTTTGTTATACAACTCAACATCAACCACATCATCAAATTCCTTGGCATCAATTCCATAAGGGTCGATATTTGTGGCATCCCAGATTGAATAATACGTGGCAACCGACACAAAATCATCACTTCCTTCTGGGCGAGTTTCTTCTTCAATTTCAATAATAAGCGGTTCACGTTCATCAATTGAAGTGGTATCAAAACTACTTACTGAGGCATTCAACGCCTTTGAGGGTTCATATTTATTAGAAGCCGTAACCGCTGCGGGAGCTTCCGAAACCGATTCAACAACATAATCATTATTGAATTTCAGCTTCGGTAATTCATCCAAAACCTCCTCTTTTTTCTCTTTCTCTTTGTATAAACCCGTATTATTCTTCACATTAATCTTGGGGTTCTTTTTAAATGAACCAGATTCTTGTGCCGAGACTGAAAACGTGCCTACGCAAAGTGTAAAAAGTAGTATGTTCTTTAATTTTTTCATAAATTTTAATGAAATATGTCATCCAAATATTCATGTAAAAAATATTGGTAACTTATGATTTCAATTACAAGCTATTTCTTCCAAATATCGTCAAGTGTGATTTTTTACAAAGACCTTCCGATATTTAATTTAACCCTCGATTTATTTTTCTACAAATTGAGAGTTATATATTTTCACTAATTCATTGTCCATTTTACTATTAACCAGTAACTAATAACAAATAACTATTACTAATCCTCCTGTTCTGTCAGCCATCTTTCTGCATCCAAAGCTGCCATACAACCCGTTCCTGCGGCGGTGACTGCCTGACGATAAATATGGTCTTGGGCATCACCAGAGGCAAAAACGCCTTGAATGTTAGTGTAACTTGTTCCTTTTTCAGTAATGATGTAACCCGCTTCATCCATATCTAAGAATTCCTTAAAAATGTCGGTATTTGGTTTATGACCAATGGCAACGAAAAAACCAGTTACAGGTAAAACCGCTTCGATATTATTTAAGTGATTTTTTATCCTCACGCCAGTCACACCATTATCATCTCCTAAAATTTCTTCCGTCTGAGAATTCCAGTGCATTTGAATTTTTGGATTTGAAGTAACACGTTTTTGCATAATTTGCGAAGCACGTAATTCATCTCTTCTTACAATCATATGTACTTTCGAGCAAAGGTTTGCTAAGTAGGTTGCTTCCTCAGCGGCAGTGTCGCCACCACCCACAATAGCCACTTCTTGATTACGGAAAAAGAACCCATCACACACCGCACAAGCCGAAACTCCACGACCATTATACTTCTCTTCCGAAGGTAAACCAAGCCATTTTGCCGATGCCCCAGTGGCAATAATAACGGACTCTGCATGGATTTCGTGTGTATCATCCACGAAAACTTTCTTTGGTGACGAGTTAAAATCTACCGAAGTTGCCATACCATATCTCACATCAGTTCCGAATCTACGAGCCTGTTTTTCAAGGTCTTGCATCATTTCGGGTCCTTGAATTCCGTCGGCATAACCTGGGAAATTCTCAACATCATTCGTTATTGTCAATTGACCGCCTGGTTGTGGTCCTTGATACATTATTGGGTTTAATCCTGCCCGTGAGGCGTAAATTGCTGCGGTGTAACCTGCGGGTCCTGAGCCTATAATTAGGCACTTGGTATGCTCTGCCATGCTTGTTTTATACGATTGATAGTGCTTTTTTGAGTGATTATAATTTTATGATTCCATGTAACTTTTAAACAAAAAAATTTGCACAAAAATTGCATCTTTATTTAAAAATCGCAAGAAATTATTAAGCAAGGATGGGCGGAGGAAGACGTAATGTATTGATTATCAATAAAATAACAAAGATAGTCGTGAGGCGGGAGACTAATTATTATCTTTATTCTATTGATTATACAAAATTAAGGATTCTATAATGTCTTAACAAGTATTATTTTATTTTTTAGTAAAAGGTCATTGATATGAATTTATTCCTAAAAATTTGTACTTATTTTGTAATTAAATGCTTGACTCAACTTTTGATACCGACCAACAAATTCTTGAACAACTTGCTAAAAGTGATGTTCACGCTTTTGATTTTTTGTATGAAAAGTATTTTTCTAAACTTTATGGAGCGGTTTATAAACGTTTACAAAATCGGGAATTAACGGAGGAAGTCGTTCAAGAATTGTTCATTTCTTTGTGGGAACGCCGTACAGTATTATCTATTTCTACCACCGTTGAAGCCTATCTTTTTTCTTCGGTAAAATACCTTGTCATTGCTCAATACAAGAAAAATAATCTCTTTGAAAAATATTCAAACAGTCTGAATCCAGAGGCGAATGATGATAATTTCACGGAGCAAGTAATTGCTTTTGATGAATTAAATGCTGCTTATCAAAACGCTTTAAAACTGCTTCCAGAACGTTGCAGAGAAGTTTTTTTATTAAAAAGAACTGGACTTTCTCAAAGAGAAATTTCCGAAAAAATGGACATTTCCGAAAAAACAGTAGAAAACCAAATGACCAAAGCGTTGAAGATTTTGAGAGAGGCTTTGAGTGATTATACAGTATTTGTGATTTTGGGTTTTGGATCAACTATTTTATTTTAATTTTAAGATTTATTCAATCATTCAAAAATCAGAAGTAAGAATAAAGGAGTAAAGATCAGATTCTATTTTTCCATTTTTAATTCCTTGTTCTTAAATCTTGTTTTAAATAGCCCCTTCAAAAATGTTCCCCCTACTTACAATCAAGTATCGATACTACATTTAATTACGGAATTATCTACTATTTGTCGCTCAACTGCTGACAGGGCGAAAAGCTGCTGTCAGCGGTTATTTTTTTGATTGCGACAAATAGTAAATAGTTATGTTTAATTAAAAGTTAAAAGTGTGAATGATGTAATTCTTTTTAATTTTCGTGTAATACTTCCCAAAATAAAAAAAACCAATTTTGTGTTAGAAAATCCGTATTTTAATTATTCTAAACTTAAATTATTCATGCCTCACATCGCCATCATTTCAGCCAGCATTCGTCCCGACCGTAAAAGTCACCGTATAGCCTTGTATTTTGAGAAGTATTTAGCTGATAATAAATTGGCAACAACCGAAATTCTTGATTTGAGAGAGTATAATTTTCCTTTATTTGATGAGACCTTAAAAAATCAAAAAAAACCAGACCCTAAAACGCTTGAATATGCCAAGAAAATTGACTTGGCTCATGGTGTAATTATTGTTACGCCTGAATATAACGGTGGTATGCCCGCCAGCCTTAAAAATGCCATAGATGTTTTATACGATGAATGGAGGCATAAACCAACGGGTATTGTAACTGTTTCGGGAGGACCATTTGCGGGTAATCAATGCTTAGTTTCTTTACAATTTACGCTTTGGAAAATGAAGGTATGGACAATTACTGAAATGTTTTCTGTTCCAAATGTTGGAGAGACGTATAGTGAGGAGGGCGTTCCAAAAGATAAGGAAGCGGCTAATAAGCTGGCACAAGTTTTTGTTAAAGAATTAATGTGGTGTGTGAAAGCTGATGCTTCGTCAAATTCATAAAGAAAGACTTACACAAAGCTAAAAAACGTAAAAAATTAAAATACTGAAATATTTGCGTGTCTTTCAGTTCGCCTGAATACAAATTTTGTGGAAATAAAACAATAAATGTAATGGAAACAACCTCTAAAAATCCTAATAGTACCACTAAAAAAAAGTATTTAATCTCGAAAAGTATTGACAGTTTTTTTGAAGATTTATATGAATTATACACCTTTATTATTCGATTTTTTAAAGAATCTTTTTCAGCACCCGTTGAATGGAAAGAAATCGTAAATCAGTGTTACGCAATAGGTTATAAAACATTATTGCTCGTTTCTGTAACAGGTTTTATCACTGGAACTGTCTTTACAAAGCAATCTCGACCCTCTTTATCAGCCTTTGGTGCGGCTTCATGGTTACCATCTTTGGTTTCAATTGCCATTATAAAAACCATGGCTCCACTCATCACCGCTTTGATTGCGGCTGGAAAAGTTGGTTCAAACATTGGGGCAGAATTAGGCTCCATGAAAGTGACCGAACAGATTGATGCGATGGAAGTTTCAGCCACAAATCCCTTCAAATTTTTGGTGGTCAGTCGCATTTTAGCTTCCACATTTATGATGCCCGTTTTGGTTTTATACACTGGATTAGTGGGTATGATGGGGGCATATTTAAACGTACACGCCAATGAAGCAACGAGTTTCATTAGCTTTTTTATTAGTGCCTTCAAAACCATCGAATTCAAAGATATATTTACCTCCCTTTTCAAAGCAATTTGTTATGGTTTCACGATTGGCGTAGCGGGTTGTTATCAAGGCTATAATGCTGAAAATGGTACACAGGGAGTAGGAAGAGCGGCAAATCTTGCGGTGGTTTTTTCTATGTTTTTGATTTTTGTAGAGGAGTTATTAATCGTTCAAGTTCTTAACAATTTTAAATAAAACCAGTATTTAATGGATAAAGAAATCATACAAATTGAAAATCAAGAACCTGTGATTTGCATTAAGGATTTGAAGAAGTCTTTCGGATCGCTTAACGTGCTTAATGGAGTTGATTTTGAGATAAAAAAAGGCGAAAATATTGCCGTTTTGGGTCGTTCTGGAACAGGAAAATCCGTATTAATAAAAATCATTTCGGGACTTTTGAAACCTGATAGTGGTTTAGTAAAAGTGCTTGGGCAAGAAGTTGATAAATTAAACGAAAAGGAACTACAAACACTTCGATTAAAAATTGGATTTTCCTTTCAAAACAGTGCTTTGTACGACAGTATGAGCGTAAGAGAAAATCTAAAATTTCCGTTGGTCAGAAACAGACGAGAGTTGAATGATAAGGAAGTAAACGATGCCATTGAATCAGTGTTGAATGACGTTGGTTTGCCTCAAACAATCAATCAAATGCCCTCTGAACTGTCAGGAGGGCAGAAAAAACGAATCGGCATTGCCCGAACATTGATTCTGAAACCAGAAATTATGCTCTATGATGAGCCAACTTCTGGACTTGATCCCATCACTTGTATTGAATTGAATAACCTTATTTTGAAGGTTCAACAAGAATACAAAACCAGTTCAATCATCATTACCCACGACCTTACTTGTGCCAAAAATACTTCTGATAAAGTGGCAGTTCTTGTGCAAGGAAAGTTTTTGAAAGTGGGTAGTTTTGAGGAAGTTTTTAGTTCGGATGATGAAAATATCAGGACATTTTACAATTATAATTTTACCGAAAACACTAAATCTAATGAAAAATAATCGACCAGTAATTGTTGGAATTTTTATAGTCCTTGGCTTAGCAATTCTTATCACAACCATCTTCACTTTGGGTGGACAAAAGAAGGCATTTGTTAAATCATTTGCGTTGAATACCATTTTTAATGATGTAAGCGGATTGGTCGTAGGAGCCAACGTTTTGTTTTCAGGTGTGAAAATCGGAACCGTTAAAAAAATTGAATTTTATGGAGATTCTCAGGTGAAAGTTTCTATGAGTATTGAAAATGATGCCGAATCTCATATCCATAAAAATGCGTTTGCAAAAATCGGTTCGGATGGCTTAATTGGTAATAAAACCGTTGTTATCTATGGTGGAAATAAAACTCAACCACAAGTAGTAAAAAATGATTTTTTGAAAATTGAAAACGAGCTTAGTACTGAAGATATGTTGGCTACTTTGCAACAGAACAATAAAAATTTAGTGGATATTACCACCAGTTTTAAAAGTATTAGTAAGAAAATAGATGCAGGAGACGGAATTTTGGGGAAGTTGGTGAATGACCCAGGATTAGGAACAAAATTGGCAAATACAATTACCAATTTACAATCAACCGTTGATAACTTTAAATCAGCTTCTTTATCTGGAAAGACCGTCATGGGTGATTTTGAGCGACTTTCGGGTAATTTTAAAAATCCCACAAACTCAATTAATCGAATTGCTAATGACAGTATTGCTTATAATAAAATCGTAGGGACTGTCACACAATTACAGAATGCTTCGGCATCTTTGAATAAATTTACCGTGAATTTGCGGTCAGTAAGTGAAAGATTAAACGAAAAATTAAATAAGAAAGATGCACCTTTAGGATTAATGCTGAACGATTCGGCAACGGCAAATTCTTTAAAGTCAATGATTAAAAATTTGCAATCAAGTAGCTCAAAATTAAATGACGATTTGGAAGCCGTTCAGCATAATTTTTTATTAAAAGGATTCTTCAAAAAGCGAGCGAAAGAACAAGAAAAGGCTAAGGAAACGATAATTCAGCAATAAAATTTTCTTGAAATTAATATAGTAAGGACGGTGTTGCTTAGGGCGATATCGTCCTTTTTTTATTTGATTTTAAAAATAAATTACTTTTTTTGAAATCCGCATAGGGGAAAACCCTCTCCCGTTTCACTTAGTCTTTGAAAGCCCCAAGAAATGAGACTAAATCAAGAAATAATTGCAAAATACTTAAATAATCAGTGTTCGGAGGGAGAACAGGTTTTGGTGGAAGCATGGTATAAATCTTTTGAAAATAACCCAGACGGTTTAAGCGATTTGTCGGAAGATGAGCGTGAGGAATTAATCCAAAGAGTTCGTCAGAATATTGATGTCAACATTAAGCCTATTCAAATTTACGCTCCTCAACGTTGGGTTTGGTATGCTTCTGGTTTGGCGGCTATGTTGCTGATTGTCATTGGGTTGTCTTTTTATTTTAATCCAAAAATTGATAATAGCCTTTCCCGAATTAAGCCTGATATTCCTTTGTCGGATTGGGCAAAATACGAAAATTCCTCGGCAAAAATCCTTAAAATTTCTCTTCCAGATGGTTCAACAGTTTGGCTTCAACCCAAAACGCAATTGTCTTATAATCAATCGGATAGAATTTATAGACAAGTAAATCTAAGAGGTGAAGCGTTTTTTGAGGTAAAACGAGATGAAGCTCGTCCGTTTTTGATTTATTCAGGAAAAATGACTACCAAAGTCTTAGGTACAAGTTTCAACGTAAAAGCCTATCCAGAAACCGAAAAATTTGAAGTATCAGTCGTAACGGGTAAAGTGTCCGTAATGAATGAATCTGAAAAAGAAGTTTTTGTAACGCCAAAACAGCAAGTTGTATTAGAAAATAAAACGGATGTACTGATAATCAATGAGTTACCCAAAAACAAAACCTTCTACTGGGAATTAGCATCACTTACTTTTGAAGATACTTCGATGCAAAATGTAGTTGATAACATTGAACATAACTTTAACGTAAAAATTAACTTGAACCCAACATTGAAAAACTGCCGTTTGAGCGGAAATTTTAACCAAGAACATCTTTCAACAATCCTCGAAATAATTTGCAAATCCATTGACGCTGAGTATGTTATGGATGGGCAAGAGATTTATTTACGGGGAGAAGGGTGCGAATAAAGTAGAACAAGTTTCCAACTGAGACGCATAGTCCTGTT
>JANXML010000017.1 GCA_025354645.1 Arcicella sp.
TTAACATATTCAGAACGCTTCTCAACATTGCGTTGAAAAACTTGAAGTTCCTTCCGTTCTATATCTGTTAAATGTATGACCATGTATCAAAATTAAAAAATAAATTTAATTTCGCAATCCTTTTACGTTTGAGTATAATTAGTGCTAAAAGTATTGTAGAGAAATTAGAAGGCGTTGAAAATCAGATTAAAATATTAGAAGGGTTAACGCTTTCGTACACATTTGAAAATGTTGTACTTGAAGAAAGTATAAACACCTATGAAGTCTCTTCAATTGAGAGAGTAATTAACAAAGCCAATAAATTAATTGAAAAATATGGTAGTATTTCTAATATTGAAAGTTTGATAGCTCAACAAAAGGAAATTATTGATAATTGCAAAAAAGCAATAAATACAGAAATTTTGCAACAAAACAGACTGAAATTATTGGTAGATAAAAGTAATCAGAATTCTCTTTTAAAAATGATTGTTGATGAAGGAAAACCTTTGTCAATAGAAATAGAAACAATTCTTTTTTATCTTTTTGAAAATGATATTAGCTTAAATAAACCGTCAAATCCAATGTCTGGAAGTCGTTATGCAACAAGTTTAGAAGTATTAAAATCTGAGTTTATTAATGAAGATGTTGAAAATAATGGATATTGGGTTCAAACAGGAGATTTACGAGAATTTGTCATAAAATCTTTGAAAGAGCAACAATTAGGGCGTAAAGAAGATTTAGTATCAATCTTTGATTCAATTGAAGGTAAAGTCATAGAAAAAATTGAGCTATTAGAAAAAGAACGATTGGAATTGTTTCAACTTGAAAAAAAAGAAAAAATAGTATTGCTGAATTCAAATATTTAAAATTACCTAATGACTTTAATTTTGAATTAACGGATTATTCCATAATTACAGAACTTAAAAAAGCTCACTCGTTATTTTCTAAAATCTCAGGTAAAATAACTCAACTTAATTTAGAAAAAACGAAGCATGAATTATTATTAAAAGCGTATGAGCAAAAAGGAATATACTCTAATCTATTCGAGGACAGTGTTTCTTGGGAGAATTTATTTGATAAGCAGAACGATAAATATCAACTACTTTGGGCAAAATTAGTTCAGTATAAGGCTGACACCAAAGGTGAATTTGACAAAAATGATTTGAGAGTTAAGGAATTATCGAATAATTTGATTCCCAAATTGATTGAGGAACAAAAAAGTACGGAAAATGAATTGAATGGACTCGATGTACATTCACCTGAAAGTAAAGATGAAGTACAGAAGGAGTATTCGCTACTGGAAATCAATGAATTATTGTCTTTGGTAAAAATAGAGAAAAAGAAGGTTGATGAAATTGAAGAGCCATACAAAGAAAGTGAAGACAGTTACAGAATTAAGTATCAATCTACTTATAATACCTATTTCAGTAGAAATCCTGACAGAGAACTTGACGCTCTTATGAATGAATCAAAATACCTTTTTGAGAAACTCGAATTAGCCACACTTGGGCTGCAAATCAAACATACTGATAATATTTCCAATGCTTTAATTGAAATAGAGAAATCTATAAAAGATGTTATTAGTAGTCTGTCTCAATTACTGGATAGTGTGTTTAAAGAGACTAAAACAACATACACGAATTATTTAACCTCTATAAAAAAACTGCAAGAATTCTTTTTAGGCAAAAAAATAGGGGGAGCTTTTTTTCTAACAATTGAAACGATGAAGCCAAATTATAGCATAGATTGGCTTAAAGATGCACACGAAGAGTTAAAAAAAGCGAATTTGTCAGGTGAATTATTTAGTGGAAAAAGTGTTGATGAGTTTATTAAGGATCTATTTGAAAAAATAAATAAACAAGGCTTGACGATTGAAAAATTATTAAACCCCAAAACATATATTGACCTCGTTTTAGACCTTGTTCCGATACCTCCCGAAGATGTTGATGAGGAAGACTCCGATATTTTGAAGATTTCTGAAAAAGTATCAGGAAGTACAGGTGAAACGTATGCTGCTCTCATGCTTTTAGGTATAGGAAGGCTTGAATTGTTGAACTTGACTAATGCAAATTGGGCAAGGTTCATTGTTTTAGAAGAAATAGCAAATTTAGATGATATTAATTTTGAGTTGTTTCTTAATATTGCTTAAAAAGATAAAGAAAAGTATTAAATACTCACTATGACTCCAAAGCCCTATAACATTAGTAACGGAGGTGAATGGTATCAGCATAGATTAGTAAAGAGTAAAAAAAATAAACTCGTAAACCTGCCTATGCCTGTGAGCTATTTTAAAACATCAACATATAGTGAAGATTTACAAACATACTTAAATAGAAAACAGAATGAATTGGATAGTGTTGAGAGCATTGAATAATCTTTATCAAGGAAAATCCATTGATAAAGGAACAAATTTTTTGGTAAGTCTTAAAGTAAAAACACTATTAGACCGACATCTATTGTTACCCCAAGGGTCAAAAATAATTGTTAATCCAGATAATGTATTTGAGTTTAAAGAGGAGTACGAAAGGAATTATTTAGATAATTATTTGAAATATTTTGACTTTCTGAAAATGACAGATGTTCGTATACCATCTTGTTCATTTGAAGAAGAGGATATTAAAAAAATGATGATACTCAAACAAGAAGTAGATGAAAATAATGAGCACATTAAGAATAATTAGCGATATAATTCAGTTTGAAGAATCTGTGAGGGGTGTCTCAAGAATGTTTTTTAGGAGTGAGAAGTATCTTGGCAAAAGAGAAGCACTATTAAAATTATTCAAGAAAATAACAGGAATCAAAGAATTATCGAACGATAAAGACCAGCAGTATATTTATAAATTAACCAATCCTGATAAAAAAGTTGTGGTATTATGTGAAAACCTTGATTTATTGAGAAGACACACAAGACCATTAACTAATAAGATTGAATTATGGTATGCGGGGGGTAAAAATACACCTAAGTTGGAAAGAGAAAAACAGGAATTAAAACATCCTATTTATTATTCATGTGATTGGGACGATGAAGGACTCAAAATATATGAAAGCATAAAGCGGACTTATTTTGATAATATAATATTGCTGAATCCAATTGGAAGAGATAGTAATATTCCCAGATGTATTTCTTGTTCACAAGATGATGAGCATGAATCTGATTGGGTTTCAGAAAAAGAGTTTTCAGGATTGGATAAAAGTTTATATTCATTAAAACAAATTGAGCTAATAAAAAGACTCATAGAACAAGATGAATGGCTTTGTGAGGAATATTTTGATGTTGTTGAAATGATGAAGCAAGAATCACGGGTTAATACAAACACTTTGGGGATCTACTCTTGAAATATTAACCTATAATTAAATGGCTTTCAAATAATTGACACCCCTCTCACCACTTCCAAAAAATCACAAAAACCGCTAAACTAATCAATAAAGACCCCACCAGATGATTCCAAGCTAACTTTTCGGTTTTGAAGATGAAGACGGTCATGAGCGGGAAGACGATTAGGGAGATGGATTCTTGAATGGTTTTTAGTTCAAACATGGTGAAAAATATTCCATTTTCTTTGTAGCTTGTTTTATTATTCATTCCATTAATTTTTTATGCTAAAATCCTATGCCAATGGTTAAGGTTTTAATTCTACACAAGTGCATATTTGAAGTAATATAAAGCGTTGCCCCGTCATCACCCCATGCACAGTTGGCGGTGGGTTCGTTGGTGTCGATTCTGCCTAAAAGTTTGCCTTCGGGTGAGATAATTAATACGCCGCCTGGTCCTGTGGCGAAGAGATTTCCCTTTTTGTCGATTTTCATGCCGTCTGGTAAACCTCTTAATTTGCCTTCTTTTACGGTTGGTGTGGCATCGTAAAATACTTTTCCTTTGCCTAAACTTCCATCGGTATTTACGGAATATGCCATGATGATTGCTCTGTCTGGATCGGATTGGGCAACGTATAAAATCTTTTCATCGGGCGAAAATGCTAATCCGTTTGGTCTTTGTAAATCGCTGATTACTACGCTTATTTTTCCGTCTGTTCCAATTCTGTAAACGCCAAAAATATCGGATTCACGGGTTGGGTCGTTTTCGTGTTTGTCGAGTCCATAAGGTGGGTCAGTGAAGTAGTATGCCCCGTTTGAATGTTGAACAACATCGTTGGGACTGTTAAATCTTTTTCCCTGAAAATTGTCTGCCAAGGTTCGTTTTCCGCCTACTGTCAAGGGCATTGCTGATACTCTTCTGTCACCGTGTTCGCAAGACACTAATTCGCCTTTTTGGTTGATTATCAAGCCGTTACTGCCTGGTTCGTTGCTGTATCTGCCTAAGCCTGTATAGCCTGAAGGTTTCAAAAATGGACTTGCTAATCTGTCGCCTTCTTTCCAGCGATAAATGGTGTTGGCGGGTACATCAGAAAACAGTAAATATCCTCCATTTTTAACCCAAACAGGTCCTTCCGACCACATATAACCCGAAGATAAAATTTCGATTTTTGCATCTGATGCAATGAGTTTATCCAAATCAGGGTCAATTCTGACTACATTTCCGATGGTTGGATAGTTGGTTTGGGCTGAAACGGCTGACATACAACAAGTTATTAGGAGGTTTGAAAAGATTGTTTTCATTTTTATTCACCGAAAGGTTTGAAAATGGGGTGGGCAAATTTAGTTTCGTTGGTTTTAATAATTGACATGATTTGGTAGTTAATCTGTTCTTTAATTTTATTGAATAATGCTCCGTCGTTGGTGGCAATATTATAGGAAACTAAAATGTCCAATGAGTTTTCACCGAAACCTCCGAAGCGGGTTATACCTGGGTCTGTTTCATAACTAAGTTCTTGATTATGAGTTACTTGATTAATTTCTCGAACGATTTTTTCAATAATATCAATAGAGGTGTCGGACTGTAATTTAACGGTATATTTTGCTCGCATGAATTTTCTTTTTGTCTGATTTTCAAGGGCTTGTGCCGTTAAAAGTCGATTTGGAACGGTGATTAAACTGCCATCGCCCGTGCGAATGCGGGTACTGCGAAAACCGATATTTTCGACATCTCCCGAGACTTTATCTAACTGAATATTGTCGCCAACTACGAAAGGTAAATCCAAGAAAATGGTGAATGAGGCGAAGAGGTTTTCCAACGTTTCACGGGCGGCTAAGGCAATGGCAAGTCCTCCGATGCCCAAGCCCGTTACCAACGCCACCACATCTACTTTGAAAACCACTCCTAACAACACAAAAATCGTTAAAATAGAAATTACTACTACTACCAAATCTTTAAAAAAGGGAATGAATTGGTCGTCTAATTTTGAAGATGTTAAAGTGGCTTTTTCTTGAAATATCAAAGCAATAAATTTTGTAATTCTTACTAAAACCCAAGCAACGGCAAAGATGAATGTGCCTTGAAATCCTCTAATCATTACCATTTTTAACCCAAATATTTCTTGTGAAGGCAAGTGCCATGAATTGGGAAAATGGATAAATGTTAAAGCTAAGTAGATGACTATCAGAGTGATGAGTAGTCTGACGGGTTGCCCGAGCATTTCAATAAAGATACGGATTGGAACGCTATCGTGGCGGATAAAACGGTAAATGATTTTACTAAAATATTCGGCGAGAAAGCGTCTGAATAATAATCCAAAAGCTAATATTCCGAGCAACCAAAGTATATCTGTGACTTTATTTTCAAGGAATTCGGATTCTAAATACTGCATTTTCAAAGGTTTAAATGAAATGTAAAGTTAATTTATTCTGATTGTTAATTAAAGAAAAAGTAATTTTGTGGTTGTCTTCGACAAAGATGGAACACGGATGACGCAGATGTTGCGGATTTACACGGATTTTTTATTTGGTTGTATAAGTACTTCCCTGTAAATGAAAATTTGAAAAATGCTTTTTATTACTACTAAAAAAATCCGTGTAAATCTGTTAAATCAGCGTTATCCGTGGTCTAATGTCGTCCTTAATTATAACAAAAATATCAAATGAATTTATCCGTTGATTTAGGAAATACTTATGCGAAAACGGGGCTTTTTTCGGAAGGAAAATTGGTGGAAACTCATTGGAAATTGAATTATTCAGAATTAGTTAATTATGTGCAACGTATTCATCCACAGCGAATTATGGTTTCTTCGGTAAGTTATTCAGAAGAACAATTGAAAGAAGAATTTTCAAAAATTACTACTGAAATATACTTGTTGAAAAGCACTACTCCCGTACCGTTAATTAAACTTTATGATACGCCTGAAACGCTCGGGGCTGACCGTGTGGCGGCTGCCATTGGGGCAAAGGTTTTATATCCTGAAAAGAACTGTTTAGTGATTGATATGGGAACGTGTATTACCTACGATTTAGTGGATATTAACGATAATTTTCAAGGTGGAATTATCTCGCCAGGCGTGCGGATGAGGTTCAAAGCGATGAATACTTTTACAAAACGTTTGCCGTTATTAGAACCTGATGGAATCCCTGATTTGATTGGTAAAAACACGAAACACGCTATGCAAAGTGGCGTTATGAACGGTTTGTTGGCGGAAATAAACGGGCTAATTGAGGAGTATGACAAGGTTTTAACAAATATTAACGTCATTTTCTGTGGTGGAGATGCCACTTACTTTGCAAACCGCATAAAAAACCCGAACTTTGTAATCCCAGAGTTAGTGCTGATTGGACTTAACCGAATTTTAGAATATAATGTCAAATAATACAGAGATAAAAAGTTACCATAATTTTTCAAATAATAGTTGTACATTTTCTTCAAAAAAGATGTTAAAAATAGTCGCATATAGTTTTTTACTAATTGCAAGTTGCCTACTATTTACTTTCAAAACTAACGCACAGCAAACAAATTCACCATTTTCTTATCTGGGTATTGGCGAGGTTTATACTGGTGGAACGGCTGTACAATCTGCGATGGGTGGTTTAGGCGTTGCTAATTCAAACGGTATTTATATTAACACGTTGAACCCCGCTTTGTTGGCTCGAAATCGCTACACGGTTTTTGAAATGGGCGTGAATATGGAAGGAAAATCTATGCAGAATGATAGACAACTTTCTAATACGTTTGATGGGTCGCTGAATCCGATTACCTTGGCATTACCTGCTTCTTCGAGATGGACTTTGGCTTTGGGATTAGCACCTGTTAGCACGGTAAATTATAAAACTTTTACTTCTCAAAAATTAAATATCGTGGGTACGGATAGTGTTACGTATTCGTATATTGGTGAAGGTGGATTGAATAAAGCGGTTGTTTCAAATGGCGTAAGAATTTTCAAAGATATGTACGTTGGTTTAGAAACCGCCTTTCTTTTTGGCGTAATTAATCGCAACGTTGCTACTCAAAATTTGAGTGATTCACAGCGTTACAGAGTAACATTAGACGATCGTACTAATTATTCTGGGTTGCATTTTAAATTAGGGTGGGCTTGGAAACCAAAATTAAATAAGGATTATTTTCTTAATCTTGGGGCAACAGCAGAATTTGGACAAAATATTGGGGTAAAGTCATTAAAAAGATTTACGATTAATAATGCTGCATCACAACAAGTTAATGCCGATACACTTAAACAAATTAATGGAAACATTTCATTACCAGCCACTTATAGATTTGGAATCAGTCTTGAAAAACCCGCAAAATTATTGGTTTCTCTTGATTATTCAATAACGCAATGGACTGGTTACCAGAATCTTAATGGTTCAAATGAAAATTTAAAAAATGCTTCGACGGTTGCTTTGGGAGCTGAATATATTCCTAAATTTGATGCTTTGAATGGATATTTTAACCATGTAATGTATCGTGCTGGCGTTAATTATACGACGTCACCGTATTCAATCAACGGTGGAAATCCAGCAACTGACATGAGTTTTTCAGTAGGTGCTTCGTTTCCTTTAAGAACTATCTCATATATAAACGTTGCGTATGTGAGAGGCAAAAGAGGCTCTTTCACAACGACTGGAATTGAAGA
>JANXML010000020.1 GCA_025354645.1 Arcicella sp.
TTAACATATTCAGAACGCTTCTCAACATTGCGTTGAAAAACTTGAAGTTCCTTCCGTTCTATATCTGTTAAATGTATGACCATGTATCAAAATTAAAAAATAAATTTAATTTCGCAATCCTTTTACGTTTGAGTATAATTACCTTGAACATTCCTGCCAAGAAAATATTAACCGCAAACTTGCTATAACTAATGGAAATTTTCCAGAAAATGAAAGCGTTTTTTGAAACAGAAAAACCAATTGAACAAAATCAAACTAAAAACGAAAAACTTAGTTTGAAAGAACGATTGCGTTTAATGAGTCAAGGGAGAATTGCAGTTATAGCAATAGGAGTGGGGATATGCTTGACGGTTTTTATTGCGTGGACAACCATTGATAAAGCAAGGGAAGAAATGGCTTTGGAGAAACAAGAAGTACCCGTTCCAACAACGCCAAGATTCAAAGAAGATAGTTCAAAGGTTAATAAGAAATATGCTCATTTGAATAGTGCTGATGAAACCATTAAGAAGAAAATGAACGACAATCCTGTGTCGATGGATTGGCAAAAAACGTATGAAAATATTGAAAATTCCCCAGCGAGTGGTAATCGCTCTGAGATTGGTCAGCGTGATTCCGTGAAAATGATACCTGCCACTAATAAAAATTTGAATTATGAAGAAAGAAAAATTGCTGACCGCTCCAAAAACAGAAAACCCAAACAAAAAAAGGATTGGGTTTTGGAGGAATCAAAATCGAAAACAAGAATTAATGAACCAGTTGCAGAGCCAATTGGAAATGAAGGACAAACCAAATCCGCCAGCATAGACGATTATTTTAATACTGTGAAAGCGGATAGTAAAAATGGAAATGCAAAGGATCAACCTGCAAAACCGCAATCGAATGAACATTATGTAACGGGCGTGGTGAATGGAAATCAGTTGATTAAGAATGGGAAAAGAGTGAGTTTCAGAATTACCGAAGCAACAACCATCAACGGGAATTTTGTTCCCCGCAATACGCTAATAACTGGATTAGCCTATTTAGGAAACAACAGGGTTACATTTGAAATTTCGTCCATTAAAATCAATAATCAGACCACTCCTTTAAAATTAAAAACACTCGACCAAGATATGGTGGAAGGACTGGCGTTTGATGGTGATAATCCGATTCGGAATGATGTGAGACAGGGTACAACCCAAGCAATTGATGATATTTCTAATGAAGCATTAAATTATATTCCATACGCTGGCATTGCCTACGCAGGGAAAAGTTTAGGGCGTGGTTTATCAAGGGCTTTATCATCGGGAAGTAATCGAAAGAAAGCACAAGAAATCATGCTTGAAGATGGTTATAAAGTGTTTTTTGTCGTGAAAAACTAAAAATACACCGCTACGGAATAGCGACTTTCACCTAAAAATACCTCAAAACGCAATCGGTTTTAACCGTTATAAGATTGCGACTGGAAGAAATATGCCGTTATAACATTGCGACTGAAACCGTATAACATTGCGACCAAGCCCTAAAAAGGGACTTAGATTTTAGGCTTAAAATATTGAAATATGACCAAAATTTGACCAATATTACTCATATAATTATACATAATTTATGGTTTTAAGCCCCCGAAAGGGGGTTGAAAAACCTTTTCGCAACCGTTATAAGATTGCGACCGAAAGAATATTGACCTTTAAAACATCTTGATAATGAGACACTTAACAAAATTTGGATTAATCTTTATTGGTATGATAATGATTTCCACCACAGCATTTTCACAGATTAGTATTGATGTTTCAGCGATTCAGCGATTGATGGAACTGAAAAATTTGGTGGAAAAGGCAAAGAATCAGCTTGTCCAGTTAAAAAATGGCAACAAGATAAATAATCGGACTCAGGCTAACACACAGTCCATTTTGAATCTGGGCAAAGAGGTGGAAGAAATTTTGAGGGATGTTAGCGAGTTTGAAAATTTAGTGAGTAGAGACGGAAAGTATAAGTTTAATGACCTGTCCATTTTTATGAAAACGAATCAGGCGGTTAGTTCAAAACTGAGCAACTACCACAAGCAACTCACATTTTTGAATAAGTTGGATCAGATTTTATCGCAAAATTCACAAGGCGAAGTTAGTCAGCAAGGTGGGCAACAAATGTACGATTTCTTTTATGATGGTACATCGCCCGAACTATCGGCGAGTAACCATGATGAATTTGCAAAAGCCAAGAAAGATGAATTTGCAAAAATTTATGGATTACAGAATACCATGCAGAAGAAAAAGTTTCAGACTGCCTTAGCATATTACAAAATTGCGGATGAATTATATCATCAAGCGATTGTGCTGAGTAATGCGGTTTCGGATGAATCGAATGGTAAACCCATGCGAATTGGCAATTCATCGCCATTCAGTTTGGATAATGTTTTTGGAACGGATGATAGCTTTGATATTGGTTCTATGTTTGGCGGTGATGTTTTTAGTAGCTCAATGGGCGGATTAATGACGGCAATTTATATGAGTATGCCAGAGGATGTTTTGCAACAAGAAATTATGAGAATAAAAGCATTCATTCGTGCGGTTGAAGAAGTTGAACCGACTGGTTATGAGGGTATTATCAAAAGAGCAAATCGGGATTTAGAGGATGCCAATAATGCGTATCAATATAAATTAACCCAGAAAGTAAATCAAGCCAGTGGTTCATACCCTGGCGTGGGATTGAATCCATCTAATCCGAGTGGATTTAGTATCAGTAAAACTGGTTTGAGAATGACCACGGGAGAACGCATCCAAGCACAAACGGCTGCCATCCATTTGATGAATGAATCAACCGATTATAAAGAAAAGGGCGATAAATTAATGGAAGATGCCACCAAGAAAACGCCATTGCAACAAGAAATGGAAGCTCGCTATCAGGCAAAATTAATGCGTAATTCTCTGGCAAAAATTAAATTCTAAAACGATGAAAAGGTTTCTCAAAATATTTTCGCTATTCTTGATTTTGCCTTGCCTTTTCCTATACAGTTT
Source organism: Arcicella sp. (assembly GCA_025354645.1). Classification (GTDB taxonomy): domain Bacteria; phylum Bacteroidota; class Bacteroidia; order Cytophagales; family Spirosomataceae; genus Arcicella. The sequence goes on from JANXML010000020.1 coordinate 2,991, forward strand.
GCTCGGGGGTAAAAAAAGTACGTTGCTTCACGAAAAAGGGATTCAAGAAAGTGCCATTGAAATTTTTAAAAATGCCAATAAAATTGTGAGAAAAGATACCACTTATGATTTTAGCATTCATTTGTCCAAAGCCTTTAATAAACAAATCAAAGCAACACCTTTGTATGTAAACGTGATGCTTAATCAAGCAACGCACAATGGACAAGTAAAAGATATTCAGATACTTAGCGAAAACAAAATCAAAAAAGATTCTTCGGTTTTGATGGTTAAAATATGGTTCAATAAAGATTCCCTTCAATTTGAGCAACCGATGGTTTATCAGGATGGTTGGAAAATTGGGGTGAATTATTCCAAAGAACGTAATGAGTCATCACCTAAAAAGTGATGGCGAATTTTGGATTATTGTAAAGCCGAATCACTTTGTGGTTTGGCTTTCTTTATTTATGCCATTCTAACGTTAAATTAACTTTGATGAAGTTAAACCCATTTTTAGAAAATCATTTTTTGTTTTACGGTGTAGAGATAGGAGGGGGGCTAAATAGAAGAATCCTCAGTTTAGACTTGCTATCGTCAAACAGAGGATTCGTAAATTTCGGTTGAACTGTGTAGAAAACGTGCGGTGGGCAAATCACTGAAGGAAAGGTGCAAATATTTATTTCTTTTTCTTTTATCAATAATTCGGATATACTTGATACAACAACATTTGAAGTTTTTTGAAAGGAGTTTAAAATCTTTATCCCATAGACTTGGACTTAGGATTCAAAATCTTATTCTTCTTAATCCGATATCCAACGTTGCCTCAATTGCCCTGTAACGATTTGCTTTAAGTCATTTTGAAGTCAAACTTCAATTTCAACACGATAAATATCCAACTTACTTTCCCCTGGTCTCTTCGTCTAACCCAAAATTATGGCATTGGCTTTCTTCACCCGCAGAGCTTCTTTGGTTCTTTGGGGAATCAAATCCCTTTCAATCTCGGCAGCCATCGCAAAAATCATTGCCATGATTTTACTTTGAATAGTATTGTCCAATTGCCAATTACCTTTGACAGTGTAGATTTTGATTTCTTTGTCGATAGCAAACAAAATAATTTCCAACATACTCCGCCCCAATCTCGAAAACTCACTAATCAAAAGGACATCGCCTTTTTGAAGTTGATGGAGAACTGTAAAATCTGTCTTTCCTTCCAAGACACTTTTCACGAAATCTTATCTTCCACAAATTCGACTTTACCCAAACCCTTTTCATTAGCTAAGGTCAAGATGTCTGTTTTGTTTTTGGAGTTGTCTTGTTCAAGGGTTGACACGTAAATAAGCAACATTTCTGGGCATTTTGATAAGATTATATAGAAACCTTAATTATTTTATAAGATTATACCCTATTTTATCAATGCGTTTTATTTGATTATAGTGGTGGTTTATAGGATGGTTTATTTTGTAAGAGAATTAGATTATCAAATCGAAAAATTATTTAGAGGTTAGTCTTTATATAGGTATCAAATCATTTTAGTGGCATACGGTTCGAATTGTACTGTTTAATTTAGACAAAGGCTTTTCTCGCTTC
>JANXML010000022.1 GCA_025354645.1 Arcicella sp.
TTAACATATTCAGAACGCTTCTCAACATTGCGTTGAAAAACTTGAAGTTCCTTCCGTTCTATATCTGTTAAATGTATGACCATGTATCAAAATTAAAAAATAAATTTAATTTCGCAATCCTTTTACGTTTGAGTATAAATACCCCCCAGAAAAGAAATAGGTAGTATTATCAGTTCCTCCCGTAAGCGAAAGTTGATGGCTCTGAATGGGAGCAGTTCTGTAAATTTCATCTTGCCAATCAGTACCTGGATTATTTTTGAAACCTTCTAATTGTTCATTATTAAAAATAGGTGTCGGTACAGTACCAACGTCATTTCTGGCTCTATTTTCATTTACCAAAGTGGCATAATCAAAAGCATTGAGTAAGTCTAATTTTTTGGCTAATCTTTGCGTGCCAAACGTTGTGCTGTAAGAAATGGATGGCTTACTTTTTTTAGTACCTTTCGTCGTAATCAAAATCACACCATTAGCACCTCTCGAACCGTAAATAGCGGTGGCAGAAGCATCTTTTAATACTTCCATTGATTCCACATCGTTTGGGTTAATGCTGTTGATATTGGCACCTTGAAGTCCATCAATAACCACCAAAGCATCATTTCCACCTAAAATTGAGTTCATTCCTCTAATACGAATTGAGGTGTTTCCTCCTGGGGCACCGTCCGTGTTAAGCACCATTACTCCTGCAGCTCGACCTTGAAGTGCTTGGTCAACTCTAAGCGTCGGTAGGAGTTTCAAATCTTCTGATTTCAAGGAAGAAATCGAACCAGTGTTGTCACTTTTTTTCTGGGAACCATAACCAACCACCACCACTTCGTCCAACTCTTTCATATCAGAAATCATAATTACATTAATCTCCGATTTATTGCCAATTTGTTCCGTGGTTGTTTTCATACCAACCATAGAAAAAGTGAGAGATTTAGCATTTTTGTCAACTGAAATGGAGTAGTTTCCATTGGCATCGGTGGTTTTGCCACTTAGTGTGCCTGAAACCAGTATGGAGACACCTGGCAAGACCTGACCCGATTCGGATTTGACCGAGCCTTTGACGGTTGTTTGACCAACAATAAAGTTGGATGAAGCGAAAAAAACGAGACTTAGAAACATAGCTTTCCAAGCAGTATTTTTCTGAAATTTTCTGATTTTTTTTAGGTAGTGTGTTTGCATGGCGATAATTTTTTTATAAAATAAATTATATAAATTATAAACAAATTTATGCAAATGGGGTAAGATAAATAAATACTATTTTACGAAATTATAATATTATAAAATTGAATTTTAAAAAAATATCCTGGTAAAAACTTAATTAACAGATATTTGAGTATTTTATCTTTTTAGTTGAGTTTGTTAGATAGTATTAGAATAGCACTAATTTAATTTAGAATATACCTACTACAATATACTTAAAATTTTATTAAGCTTTGAATTGTGAGTATCAAATTATTTATAAAAAACAAAGAATTAAAGCTTAAAAACTTATTTTATAGTCTTTAAGCTTTAATTCTTCAAACTTACTTATTTTGGTAAATCGTCCGCTCGATAATATTGATAATCTACTCTTAAAAATGGCACTTCAATACCCTTTTCAAACCTCGACCAATCTGCCATGTTTAAACGTTTTTTTGTGTCATAAAATAGCTTTTGATGTCTCACTAAAACGTCTTTCCAATATACCTTTAAATCAATCAGATTTCCTCTTTCATCGTAAGTCGGAATTAGTTTTTCTTTCCGCCATTCATCCGTTTGATTATCTTCTTTTTCATTAATAGTGATGTATTGCAACTTCCCATTTTTATCTTCATAATTGAATCTTACCACCTTTTGTTTTTCAGTGGGATAACCATATTCTGAAAAAGTTTTATAGAGTTTTCGCTCCCCTAATCTTCCATAAAAATCAGTAGATTCTTTCCACCTAAGCGATTTGTCTTCCACTAAAAATTTGAAGTCATAATTGAAAATATTTTCAATAAAATATCCAATTAAACCTTCTTGTTGTCCTTCTTTTAATTTTCCATCTATATCAAAAAAAACATCGCCACTAATCGTTTTTGTATCAATTGGAATGACACTTATTTTTTTGATAACATTCAGTGTATCAAATATTTGGCTAATATTTTTGTTGTATTTAATGCCGATTCCTGCCAAATAATCAAAGTCTTTTTCAACGATAATTACGCCATCAGCACCCAGTAATTGAGCTTTTGTTTTAAGTTTAATAATAAGTTCATTATAATTATTCCCTCCTTGAACTTCTACCATCGTTGTGCGAAAATAAGGTTCTTTCACAGGTAATTCATGCGTAAAAAAAATATCCACTTCGTGCTGATGTGGAGGCGTGGGAATTTTTGTAAAAACATTTTGCGAGAATCCGTTTTGGAAAGTAATAAGAACAAAAGTGGCGAAAATGTAGCGTAGTTTCATGGCGTTTTTGTTTAGTTTTTATAAAGACAATTGAAGAGCGATTTTCCCTAACCCATAGAAACAAAAAAAGCGTCCCGATTGCTCGAAACGCTTTTTTTGTCGTGTGTATCTCGTTGTTATGAATTGAATTAGAATCTGAAGTGAGAGAATGCTTTGTTAGCTTCTGCCATACGGTGCGTATCGTCTTTCTTCTTTACTGCTGCACCTTCACCTTTTGCGGCTGCCATGATTTCATTAGCCAAACGGTCAATCATCGTTTTATCACCACGCTTACGAGCGTAAAGAATCAACCATTTCATGCCCACTGACAATTTTCTGTCAGCACGAACTTCTGTTGGCACCTGGAACGTGGCTCCACCCACACGGCGAGATTTAACCTCTACCGATGGCATAACGTTGTTAAGAGCTTTTTTGAATAACTCCAAACCGTTTTTCTCCTTCGTTCTATCTTCAACTTTGTCTAATGCACCGTAAAAAATCGTTAACGCCGTTGATTTTTTACCATCGTACATCAAATTATTTACAAACTTCGTTACCATCACATCCTTAAATTTAGGATCAGGCAATACGTATCTTTTCTTTGGTTTTGACTTTCTCATTATTTTGTTAATTTTTTAAGTTTAGCCCACCTTCTGCCTTAACTGAGCATACTGGACTGTTTTTTTAATTAAAAGTTAAAAATTTATAATTAAAAATGCTTGGACACACTTTTAATCTTTAATTCATAATTTTCAATTACTTTTTCTTCCCTTTCCCACCTTTTACTGGTGCTACTACTGCACCTGGTTTAGGACGTTTTGCTCCGTATTTAGAACGACGCTGACGACGACCATTTACGCCCGAAGTATCTAAGGCTCCACGAATAATATGGTAACGTACCCCTGGTAAATCTTTCACACGACCACCACGAATCAAGACGATTGAGTGTTCTTGTAAATTGTGTCCTTCACCTGGAATGTAGGCGTTTACTTCTTTACCGTTGGTTAAACGTACACGGGCTACTTTACGCATTGCCGAATTTGGCTTCTTTGGCGTAGTTGTATAAACCCTCGTACACACACCACGACGTTGTGGACAAGAATCTAAGGCTGGAGACTTTGATTTAAAAGTCAATTGCTCTCTGCCGTTTCTTACTAACTGCTGTATAGTTGGCATTTTAAATTGTTTTATTTGAGATACACAATTCTGATAATTGTTGAAGTGTGAGCGAGCGGCGAACCGCATATTGAATTATTGCGTAATAAAATTCTACGACTCAACAATTCAAAATTCACACTTGACACTAAAATCAGGGGTGCAAAATTACGAGTTTTATCTTGTAATTAAAAAAATTTGGCTTGTTTTATTTGAAAATTAGAAGTTAATTCTTAAGCAACCTTCCCACCATTCAACTCATCCTGCAATTTCTTTAAGGCTTTCCAATCACCTTTTGCGGCATTTTTTGCTTGATTCGCCCACGTTGAGGGATTGTGCATCTAAAAACGGAGACCCACCTTATCCAAAGTTGCTTTCAAGGGAAATTCGTTTTTCCGTCTTTGATTTATTGAGACAAAACACCAGTATTCAGCGAAATATCACCACAAATTATATTGAAGATGTGCAGTCAAATGTGCTTCAACAGTATTTTATGTTGAGTTTTGGTTATAATTTGAGGAAGTATTGGAAGGGGTGATAACGAAGGCAAAAGGCATCATATATTTCAATAATTAAAACTTTATAAAAATTCGTACAAAAAATTTGCGTAGTTAAATAGCTACGCTTATATTTGTAGTCAAATAACTTCATAATGAATATAAGACGAGACGTTTTTCAAGCCATCGCAGACCCAACCAGACGGGCAATATTACTTTTACTAACAACCCAATCCATGACGGCAGGAGCAATTGCTGCCAACTTTGATACTGCAAGACCAACGGTTTCTAAACACCTACAAATTTTAACGGAATGCGAATTGTTGAGCCCAGAACAACAAGGAAGAGAAATTTATTATCATTTCAATCCTAACAAAATGAAAGAAATAGCGGATTTTATAGAGCCATTCAGACAAATTTGGGATGCTCAATTCAATAAACTTGAAGAAGTTATGAAAAAACGCAAAAGCAAAAAATAATGGAACAGAAAACAAAAATATTCGTCGAAGACGGCAAGCAAGATATAATTGTAATCAGAGAATTTGATTTGCCATTAGAATCGCTTTTTCAAGCACACGTCGAACCAGAATTATTAGCACAATGGATGGGCTTAAAAATAATTAAACTTGATACTAAAAATCACGGAAGTTTTGAGTTTGAAACAATACGTGACGGCAGAGTAGTTTTTAAAGCTAATGGAACAATTCATCAAATGAAAACAAATCAGCAAATTGTACGAACATTTGAAATGGATAATTCACTCGTTGGCGTTAGACTTGAGTTTTTAGATTTTGAAAGTATTACAAAAGCTACCAGTAAATTGAAAATGCAAATGATTTATCAATCAGAAAAACACAGGGCAGAACAACTAAAATTGCCGTTTGCCAATGGCTTGAATTTGGCTCATAATAGATTAGAAAAAATTGTAGGTGAACTAAAATAAAAAACCATGAAAAATCAAAAAATTGCTTATTGGATAGTCACAGGATTGTTGTCTTTTGGGATGTTATTGGGTGGAACCGCACAAATTTTAAGGGCTAAATTCAATGTAGATGGCATTGTTCATTTAGGTTTTCCTGAGTATGTATTACCTATTTTGGGGGTATGGAAAGTGCTTGCAGTTGTTGTTATTTTGATGCCTAAATACCTTTTAGTCAAAGAATGGGCGTATGCAGGATTATTTTTCCTTTTATCGGGCGGTGTTATTTCACACATTGCCAGTAGAGATGGAATAATGGACGCTTTACCCGTTTTTGTGTTCATGTGTCTCACGGTTGCTTCTTGGTATTTACGCCCTGATGAACGAAAACTTAATCTTAACAATTTATAATCCGAAAACATGAATCCAGAAGTAGATTGGTTTTTTAATAAAGACACAAAATGGCAAGAAGCGTATTCAGAATTGAGAACGTTTGTGCTTGACTGTGGGCTAACGGAAAAATTGAAATGGGGTTGTCCTTGTTACATGTTTCAAGAAAATAATGTAGTTTTAATTCACGGATTTAAGAATTATTGTGCTTTGTTGTTTATGCAAGGAGCCTTAATGAAAGATTCAGAAGGCATTTTAATTCAACAAACAGAAAATGTTCAAGCGGCACGGCAAATTAGATTTGCCAATATTCAAGAAATATTGAACAAGGAATTAATCATTAAAGCATACATTAAAGAGGCAATTGAAATTGAAAAATCAGGGTTGAAATTTGAATTAAAGAAAACATCAGAATTCAAAATGCCCGAAGAATTTCAGCAAGTATTAGCCGAAATGCCCGAACTGAAAATTGCCTTTGAAACCTTAACTCCTGGACGGCAAAGAGGCTATTTGCTGTTTTTCTCTGCCCCAAAACAAGCCAAAACCAGAGAGGCAAGAATTGAAAAATATGTGCCTCACATATTTGCTGGGAAGGGTTTGGAGGATAAATAAATGTTAAGCAAAAAAAGCGATGATATTCTCAATAACATATTCACAAGGAAGAAATTACGAAGAAAGTAAATCCATTTATGAACAAGATTTACTTGAACACGGCTATTATATGAAAAAGCTTTTGAAGGAAGGCAAACTTTTATTGGCAGGTCCTTTTCTTGACAATTCAGGTGGACAGGTTATTCTAAAAGTTGATGATGAAAATGAAGTAAAAGAAATTATTAACCACGACCCAGCGGTAATTAAAAATATTTTTTCTTATGAATTAAAAGCTTGGGATGTAAGATTTAATGCTTTGGAATTTCACAGGTAAGTAACCTCGAAAATGACCTTAGATATGCGTTAATACTGTTTTATTTAGACTTTTTAAGTTAATTTTAAGTCATTAATAGGTTAACTTAACTTCTAAAAACATCAATAATGAACGACAATGATACTAATAGACTTTCCAGATTAACGGCAATTTTAACCCAATTACAAACCAAAAGAATCATTACATCCACAGAATTATCGAAGAAATTTAATGTGAGTGTCAGAACCATTTACCGAGATATTAGAACCTTAGAACAGTCGGGCGTTCCCATCGTGACGCAAGAAGGCAAAGGATATTCTTTGATGGATGGCTATCGAATTCCACCCGTGACATTTACGGAAACCCAAGCGAACGCTTTAATCCTTGCCGAACAATTGGTGTTGAAAAATAAGGATGCTTCGTTCGTAAAAGATTATTCGGAAGCGATTGAAAAAATTAAAGCGGTTTTGGGGCATACGGTGAAAGATAAAGTTAATTTCTTGTCGGATAGAACTCGATTTAGTCAGAATATGAATAGTGAAAAAAATAGTAATAATTTATCCGATTTACAGTTTGCACTTACCAATTTTCGAGTAATTAAAATTGAATATTCTAACGAAAAAAATGAAGTTACCAATAGACTAATTGAACCTTTTGCCTTATTAAGCACTCAAGAAAACTGGCTATTGGTGGCTTGGTGTCGGAGTCGAAGAGAATTCAGATATTTTCGTTTAGATAGAATAAAAAGGATGGAAATTCTTAATGAAACATTCACTCCTCACAAACTTACCCTTCAAGAATACTTCGATAAATTTTATTAAATCTTATTTTACACCCCTGACATAAGGCTGTCATTTGCTGCCCTTAATTTTGTTGTGTTATCATCAAATTCATATTTTAAACACAAAAAACAAAGCAAATGAAAAAGCAAACATTCGACCCTTGGGCGTGGGGTCCAAGCACAAATTCGGTTCAGGCAGTTGAAATTAAGCAACCAGAAGGCACTCTTTATTGCTCTGGGCAAGTGGCACTCGATGCTGATGGCGTGCCAAGCAATGGAACCATGAGAGAGCAATTAATTCAAACCATTCAAAACTTGGAGCAACTTATCAGCGAGTCTGGTTATGAATGTCAAGGAATTGTTCGGTTAAATGTTTTCACAACTTCAACCATGGAATTTTTCACTACTTGCGGTGATATTTACCAAAATTTTATTGTTAAATATGGCATCAAGCAAGCCACAACTATGATTGAAGTAAAAGGACTTTTTGCCACTTTAACGGTCGAATTGGAGGCTACGGTGGTGAAATAAAGTTTAACTTGCTGTATTAAATTACGAAAATTAATGCAAGAAAAGGACATCAATACTTTTTATCCAACAAGCCAACAGGCGTGGAGAATATGGTTAGAAGAAAACCATCGTTCAAAGCAATCTGTTTGGCTTGTTTGTTATAAAAAAAAGGCAAATATTCCAACCGTTTTATGGAGTGATGCCGTGGATGAGGCAATTTGTTTCGGTTGGATTGATAGTAAACGTGTAACCATAGACGATGATAAGTTTATGCAGTTTTTTACGAAAAGAAAACCTAACGGAACTTGGTCGAAAGTAAATAAAGAAAAAATTAAGCAATTAATTGAACGAGGATTAATGACTGAAGTAGGTCTTGATTGTATTGAAAAAGCTAAACAAAATGGCTCTTGGACGGTTTTGGACGAAGTAGAAGAGTTGATTATTCCGAGGGATTTAGAATTGGCATTTAACGGTAAAAAGGGATCAATTGCGTTTTTTTTAAGTTTAAGTAAATCAGTCAGAAAGAGTATTCTACAATGGATAGTGCTTGCCAAACAACCCGAAACCAGACAAAAACGAATTAATGAAATGGCAGAAATGGCAAGTCAAAATTTGAAACCCAAGCAGTTTAGATAATATCAGATTTGACTAACACATAGATAGATTTGAACACAAGGAATTTTAAGGAATTAAAGAACTTTGTATCAAACAAAAAGAAAACAAAATGAACAACATATTAATAACAGGAGCAACAGGACATCTTGGCAATTCGGTAATTGAGACTTTGTTAAAGAAAATTCCATCGAATCAAATTTCAGTCATAACTCGTAGTGAAGAAAAGCGGACTGAATTTCAATCTAAGGGCTTCAATGCTTTTTTGGGGAATTACGAAGATAAATTTTCGCTTGAAAAAGCCATGAAAGGGGTTGATACAGTCTTGCTGATTTCAGCGGGAGATCAAGGTGACCGTATGCAAGAGCATAAAAATGTGGTGGATGTTGCCAAGAAAATGGGAGTAAAAAATATTGCCTACACGAGTCGATGCTTGCGAGACAGAACTACATTAGTCAATCAATTGATGGTAGAACATTTTGAAACCGAAGATTACATCAAAGAAAGCGGATTGGGATATACTTTTTTTAGAAATATACTATACTTGGATGTAATTCCTCAATTTATTGGCGGCAAAATGGCAATAGAAAAAGGCATATTTCAACCCGCAGGAGAGGGGAAAGTTGCTTTTGCGTTAAGAAACGAAATGGGTGAGGCAATGGCTAATGTGCTTTTAAACGAAGCGTGGGATAATAAAACGTATAATTTTACGGGCGATAAATTGTATTCGTTTTATGATATTGCCACTGCCCTTAGCGAGCTTTCGGGCAATGATGTGAAATATACTGATATTGATGAAGCCACGTTTACTGGAATGATGAAACAAAGAAATTTGCCTGAACCAGTGATTACGAAAATTTTAGGATTTATTACTGACATTAAGAACAATCAGGAAGCAAATGTTTATGACGATTTGGAAACTTGTTTAGGTCATAAACCAACAGGATTAAAAGAAGGATTGAAGCAATTGTTTGAATTATAAAATTTAAAAAATGACATCACCGCATCACATAAAAACCATTGCTGAATATCATCGGTTTATGGAATTGCCTAAACCAGAGCATCCATTAATTAGCGTAGTACGGTTTGAGGACATTAAACGTATGCCCAACGATAGCGTAACCAGTATTATTCATAGTTTTTATTCGATTGCTCTGAAAAAAAACTTCAAACAAAAAATGAAATATGGGCAACAAGAATTTGATTTTGACGAAGGTGTAATGCACTTCATGTCGCCAAAACAAGTTTTAACCATTGAAACCACAGAAAATGAAGTATTTGGACATTCAGGATGGTTGTTATTAATCAATCCTGATTTTCTTTGGAATACGCCGTTAGCAAAAAAGATTAAAACATACCAGTATTTTAATTATAACGTGAACGAAGCCTTGCATCTTTCGGATAAAGAAGAAACATTGGTGACGGATATTATTCGAAAGATTTCCCAGGAATATCAGACTAATATTGATAATTTTAGTCAAGATGTAATTATTGCTCAAATTGAATTGCTTTTAACCTACTGCGAACGCTTTTATCAGCGACAATTTATTACCCGAAAAATATCCAATCATCGAATTTTGAGTCAGTTAGAAGATTTGTTGACTGAATATTTTAAGGATGATAATTTAGCAATTAATGGAATTCCAATGGTTCAATTTATAGCAGAGCATTTGAATATTTCACCCAACTATTTAAGTCGTTCACTGCAACTTTTAACGGGACAAAGCACCAAGAATTTTATTCACGACAAATTAATCGACTTAGCGAAAGAGCAACTTTCAATAACCGATTTGTCGGTAAGTGAAATTGCTTATAATTTAGGTTTTGAACATTCGCAATCTTTCAGTAAGTTATTCAAAAATAAAACCCATTTTTCACCTTTGGAATTTAGGGCTTCGTTTAACTAATAAAAAAGCTATTAATTTAAAAAAGCTCGTTGAAACCCAATTCTACGAGCTTTTTTGCTTATTTAACCTTCCCACCATTCAATTCATCCTGCAATTTTTTTAAGGCTTTCCAATCACCTTTTGTGGCAATTTTTGCTTGATTTGCCCACGTTGAAGGATTGTGCATTTGAAAACGACTTCCTGCTTTTTCCAAAATTGCTTTCAAAGTTTTCTCCGAACTTTTGGACAACTTTTCAAAAGTTTCAATGCCGTCTGCTTTAAGTAATGAAGCTATTTTAGGTCCAATTCCTTCAATTTTAGTTAAATCATCGGGTTTAGCATCTGCCATTTTAGAAGTTTTTGCTGGAGTTTCTTTCTCTGTTTTTATAACTTTTGCTGGTTTTGTATTTTTCTCAGGCTTTTCAACTGATGGTAAACTCAAAACAGAATTTTCAATATGAAGGAACATTGGAGAAGTTTCGTATCTGTCAGCAGCATAATCATTTTGCCAGTGAAGATTATCAAGTTGATAACGAAAATGATAATCACGTCCATTTGGAATCTCTAATTCTATCTCACAAGAACCATCTTTTTTCGCTTTAAGCATTACAGGATTCCATTCAGTAAAATCACCCATGACTGAAACCATACTGATACCTTCCAGGGCTTCTTTGGGGAGTGAGAAAACAACTTTTGTGCTGTTTTTTTCGGCAATAATTGTCTTTTTCATGTTTTAGAAATAAAGGGGAATAGTTTGAAAATATTTATAAATAACTGAAAATCAAATACTTGTCATTAAAAATCAAATATCTAATTTATTTTTGAAATAACCTTAACTTTAATGCTAAAATTTTTAGGATTGTATCCGTTTACATAAAATTTCTTTTATTTACATCGTAAATTTAACTACATACGATATGAAGTAATTTTCTGATTTCACCTTTTATTTAATTGAATATTAAATCTATAAAAGTGAAAATATCTACTCCAAAATTAAACATTTTAATTAAACATTTATTTTGAACTTAGTATTAATCAATAATTGAAATTATTTAAGAAAATGTTAAAATAGTCATATTATTTTTTTAAATTGCTTTATGAAATAGGTAAATAGCTCTTTTTTCTGCTTTTAATGAAAATAGCTCTAAAATTTATTTTTAAAACTATGATTAAAGCAACCTACATTTCTCTTAAATTTCTTATTTCATTTCCCACAAATCGCTAATTTCTTCATTTTTCTACCTCGAATGTTTGTTCTTAAAATTTATTCAATTAATGAAATATAATCGTATTTCATTGATGGCTATTTGTTTGTTTACAATACCATTAGAATTTTTTAACAAATTATTTCAACCAATTTTCCAATCAATTCCCTATGAAAAAACTCCTACTACTCAACAAACTGCGTATAAATCCTCTTTTGCAGCAAAAGGGCTTGATACAAAAACTGATGTTATTCATCGCTGTTACCTTGTTTTCATTCCAACTTTTTGCCAGCAATTTAGCCATTGAAGTTTCGGGTAAAATTAGCGACGAGGCTGGTGTTGGCATACCAGGCGTAACAATTTTAGAAAAAGGTACTAAAAACGGAACCGTAACAAATGTCGAAGGAAAATTTACGCTTAAAGTGGCTAACACAAATTCTACCTTAGTTTTTTCTTCCGTAGGATTTTCTAATCAGGAAGTGAAGGTTGGAAACACCACTAACTTCGATATTTCAATGAAAGCGAACATCTCTAATTTGGATGAAGTGATTGTGGTTGGTTACGGTACGCAGAAGAAAGCAACGGTTACGGGTGCTGTGGCTGCCATTCAAGGAAGTGGCTTAATGAAATCTCCCTCTGTTGAATTAGGAAGTACATTGGCAGGTCGTTTGCCTGGTTTGGTGGTTATTCAACAAAGCGGTGAACCTGGTTTTGATGGTGCAACTATTCGTATTAGAGGAACCAATACGCTTGGAAACAGTAGCCCTTTGGTCGTGATTGATGGTGTTCCTGATCGTGATGGCGGTTTGGGTCGTATCTCTGGGTATGATATTGAATCAATCTCGGTATTGAAAGATGCCTCTGCCGCTATTTATGGAGCAAGAGCCGCTAACGGAGCAATTTTAGTAACCACCAAAAGAGGTAAAAATGGTAAACCTTTGGTTACGTATAGCTCAAATTTTGGCGTAGCTCAGCCTTCAAGAACGCCTCAAATGGCTAATTCTTCGGAATATGCAAGCATTATGAACGAGTTGCCGATTTATAAATCAATTCCTGTGGCAGAATGGGGAGCGGCATCAAGCAGTATTAATTCAACGGGTGCCTATAAATCTCCAACGGCTGGCGTGAGTGCTTTGAGTGCCAATTTTAGCCCCGAGGCAGTGAAAGGATATGCCACTGGTAATGATCCTTGGCGATACCCAAATACCGATTGGTTTGGTGATGCTTTCAAAACTTGGGCTCCTCAACAAAATCATAATTTAACGATTTCGGGTGGCAGTGATAATATAAGATATTTTGCCTCTTTGGGTTATTTGTATCAAGATGCTTACTATAAAAATTCCGCTGCCAATTATAGTCAGTATAATTTTAGGTCGAATGTTGATGCTAAAATAAATAAATACATCAATGCTAACTTGAACATTATGGTTCGCCGTGAGCAACGCAGAAGTCCAACAGAAAACTCAGGAGCTATTTTCAGAATGTTAATGCGTGGACGACCAACTGAACCAGAAGTTTGGCCCAACGGATTGCCAGGTCCAGATATTGAAAATGGACAAAATCCTTACGTAATCACCACAAATGCAACGGGTTACATAGATACTCCCACGGATTACATACAAACTAATGCAGGCGTTGATATCACAAACCCTTGGATTGATGGTTTAAAATTGACTTTATCAGCGGCAATTGATAAGAGTTCACAAACTTCCAAAGTTTGGCAAACGCCTTGGTCACTTTATTATTGGGATAAGAAGACTTTTGAATCTGACGGTGTAACGCCAAAATTAGAGGGAGCCGTTAGGTCAAACTTTAAAGACCCAAGATTAACCCAAACATATAGGTCTTCTATAAATGTGAATTTGACGGCATTGCTAAGTTATACAAAAACATTTGATAAAAATCATAATATCAATGTGTTAGCTGGTGTTACCAAAGAATCTTTCGATGGAGATACTATGACGGCTTTCCGTAGAAATTATATCTCACCAGCCGTTGACCAGTTGTTTGCGGGAGGTTCTTTACAACAAAATACGGGCGGTAGTGCTTATCAAAGGGCTCGTTTGGGATATTACGGACGTGTGCAGTATGCCTATAAAGAGAAGTATTTAGTGGAAGGAATTTGGCGAGTTGATGGTTCATACATTTTCCCGCCTTCTAAACGTTTCGGTTTCTTCCCTGGGATTCTATTAGGTTGGAATATCAGTAACGAAGATTTCTTCAAACCGCTCAAAGGAACGGTTGATAACATGAAAATCAGAGCTTCTTACGGACAGATGGGGAATGACCAAGTATTTTTTAATAATCAATTACAAGAATACGCTTATTTATCAACTTACGGTTTTGGTCAATACCCAATCAACAGCGAGGTGGCAACAACTTTGGTAGAAACCTCTTTGGCAAATCCAAACTTCACCTGGGAAAGAGCTAATAACTTTAACTTAGGTCTTGATGCCAGTTTCTTGAATAATAAATTTGACATGGTTCTCGAATATTTTTATAATAAACGTGACCAAATCTTAATTCAAAAAGCGGGTTCAACGCCAGCATCTTCGGGTATTAGTTCATTGTTGCCTCCCGTGAATGCGGGGAAAGTTGAGAATAGTGGTTTTGAATTTACACTAAACTACAATGGAAAGCCCTCAAAAGATGTGCAATTCAGAGTTGGATTGAACGGAGGATATGCACAGAATAAAGTAGTATTCTTGGACGAAGTAAAAAGTAAGGATATTCCTGATTACCAGTACAGAGAAGGCAAACCGCTTAATTCATATTTGGTTTTCAAATCGGCGGGGGTATTTAGAGATCAAGCGGATATAGAAGCTAATAAAATTGATTACAGTGCTGCCACGCCTAAGTTAGTTCCTGGTGATATGAAGTTTGAGGATGTCAATGGCGATGGTAAAATTGATGATAAAGATGCTGTTAGATTAGATAAGGGCATTCAGCCAACTTTCAACTTCGGAATGACCTTTGAATTAAAATACAAAAATTTCGATATGAATGTTCTGTTTCAAGGAGCCACGGGTGCTGCCATTAGAATTCAAACGGAATCGGGTGACATTGGAAATTTCCTGAAGTACAGTTACGATAACAGATGGTCAATTGCGAATCCAAGTAGCGAGCATCCCCGTTTAGCAAGTCGTGGAGACACGTATTACACGGGTGGAAACTTTGGTAATAACACGTACTATTTATTTGACAAAGATTATATCCGTTTAAAAAATATTGAGATTGGTTATAGATTACCCAAAGCATTACTTGATAAATTTAGAATCAGTAATGCCAGAATTTATATCAACGGTTCAAATATTTTCACAATCGATAAAATGAAAGTGTATGACCCAGAAGCTACTGTGAGTAGTGGCGTGTTTTATCCACAATCAAGAGTAATTAATACAGGTTTAAGTATCTCATTCTAAAATAATAATAAAATGAAAAAACTAAAAATATCAGCCGTACTGTTAATGTCAGTCTTAGTATTTTTTGTGTCTTGTAACACAGAATTTTTAAATACCAAGCCTTTAGACAAAATCTCGAGTGATGCCACTTGGGCAGATGGGGCATTATCGCAAGCCTTTGTTTTCAATGTGTACTCGTATTTGGGTTATGGCGGTTTCGAGGAGCAAGCCTTAGCCGCCTACACAGATGAAGCCATGTTTACGCACTCAGGAAGAAACATCAACACCTTTACAGAAGGCTCAGAAGTAGCTGGAAGTTTAGCTTGGATGAGTCCAACGTATGAGTGGAACAGAATGTATTTGGCAATTAGACAGGCAAACATTGCCATTGATAATTTGCCAAAAGCAACCTTCTCGGATGCAAAATTGAAAGACCAATTATTGGGAGAGGCTTTATTTTTAAGAGCCTATTATTATCAACAATTGGTAAGATTCTATGGCGGTGTGCCATTGATTAGTAAGCCTTATGGTTTGGATGAAGATTATACCATTGCTCGTAGTAGTTACGACGATTGTATTAAATTCATCATAGCGGATTTGGATAAATCGGTGACTTTATTGGATGGGAAAACAGCCGTTCCAGGTAGAACTTCAAAAGTGGCTGCTTTGGCTTTGAAATCAAGGGTTTTGGCTTATGCTGCCAGTGATTTACACGATGGAGCAACCGTGAAATCTAAGGTTAGTTCTTTGGCTTCTTACGGAAATATTGAGTTGGTTGCTTATACCGCAGGAGACCGTACCAGTAGATGGCAAGCCGCAAAAGCTGCTGCAAAAGCTGTTTTGGATGCTTCTACGGGATATAAGTTGAACTTGTCTGCCCCAGTTTCAGCCGCAGAAGGTAGAGCCAATTATGTATCAATTGCGATGGGCGGAAAGAGTGGTGCTGGCGATGCTTCGGCGGATAAAGAATTGATTTTCCAACGGACAAAAACGGCTTTATACACTGCCGAAGACAATTGGCCCCTCGGAGGAATTCATTATGGCGTAAATAATGGACCGAATGGTTATCATAACTGGGCGGGTAATACCCCAATTCAGCAATTAGTTGATGATTATGAAATGATGGATGGTTCTAAGTTTGACTGGAATAATTCAACACATAAAGCTGACCCTTACGCCAATCGTGACCCACGTCTGGGAGCAACTGTTTTGTATGATGGTTCAACTTGGAAACCTCGTCCATCTGATGTGGTGGGACTTGAACCTGTCAATCAAATCCAAACGGGATATTATGATGATGGTAAAGGGGGTAAAATTAATGGAATCGACACTCGTGAGTCGGCGGTTGAAAACTGGAACGGTAGTCGTACACACTATTACACCCGTAAATTCATTGATGCAGACCCTGTAATTGCTGATAATCTTTCGAGTGCTCAGTTGATTCCTTGGCCCTTCATTCGTACTACGGAAATTGCATTGAATTACATAGAGGCTTGTATCGAAGTGGGAGACGAAGCCGAAGCACGAAACTGGTTAAATAAAATCAGATTTAGGGCGGGAATGCCTGCCGTAACGGATGCTGGCGTAGCACTCAAAAACAGATATCGAAACGAAAGACGTGTCGAATTGGCTTACGAAGAACATCGTTACCATGATGCTCGCAGATGGGTAATTGCCCCTACAACAGTTGGCAGAGGCATAAAAGCCATTAACGTGGATGCAAAATTAAAGGCAGGAGCAACCCCAAATGTGCCTTATAAGTATGATAAGACGAAATATACTTATACGTACACGGTTGAGGATAATACATCCAACGAAACTCGAAAATGGAACGATAAAATGTATTATCGACCAATCAGTAGAGATGAAATTGCGAAAAATCCGAAGTTAATTCAGAACCCTGGGTATTAATTCTTTTCTCTATTTTGTAAAATAAAAAATCTATTTCCTTATCTTAGGAAATAGATTTTTTTTAACCATTTTATTCATGCTTCAAATTTTTCAAAAACCTTTCTTGAACTTTACAATCCTTATTTTTATGAGTTTATCAGCTTGTCAAAATAAGGCGAAACAAGGACAGACTACTACAAATGAACCAACTCTTTTCACCTTGCTTACACCCGAAGAAACAGGTATTAATTTTCAAAATATTCTCAACGAAGGCTTGAACACCAATATTTTGATGTACGAATATTTTTATAACGGTGGAGGAGTAGCTTCGGGAGATTTTAATGGAGATGGGAATATTGATTTATATTTTACTTCAAATATGAGTGAAAATAAATTTTACTTGAATAAAGGTTCGGGAAACGGTGCGTCGCCACGCTTTGAGGATATTACAGAAATTTCAGGAGCAAGTGGGCGACCTGGACCATGGAAAACGGGCGTGAATACGGTGGACATAAATGCGGATGGAAAGTTGGATATTTATCTCTGTTATTCAGGTGCAATGCCCGCTGAAAAACGAGCCAATCAATTATTTATCAATCAAGGAAATGATGCGAAGGGAATTCCTACTTTCATTGAAAAAGCGGAGCAATACGGTTTAGCAAGTCAAGGATTTAGTAATCAATCTTATTTTTTGGATTATGACAAAGATGGTGATTTGGATATGCTTTTATTGAATCATAATCCCAAAAACTTACCAATTCTCAACGAAGTAAGCACAGCGGAATTCCTAAAAACCGATGACCCCGAAAGAGGTTTACGATTGTTCAAACAAACCAATGGACATTTTGACGATGTTACCACAAAATCAGGCATCAATGGTTCGGCTTTGAGTTATGGATTGGGCTTGGGAATGGCAGATTTTAATGACGATGGCTGGATAGATTTCTATGTATCAAATGACTATGCCGTACCTGATTATCTTTATTTGAATAATGGAAACGGTACCGGTTCGTCGCCACGATTTGAGAATGTTATTCAACAAAGTTTAGGTCATACCAGCCAGTTTTCGATGGGTAATGATGTGTCAGACGTAAACAATGATGGACACGATGATATTTTCACGCTCGACATGATTCCAGAAGGCAATCATCGTCAAAAATTATTATTAGCTCCCGATAATTTCGCCAAATTTGACCTCAATGTGAAGAGTGGTTTTTATTATCAGTACATGAGAAATATGCTCCACGTTAATAATGGAAATGGAGATTTTTCGGAAGTTGGTCAGATGCAAGGAATTTCAAATACGGATTGGAGTTGGGCGGCACTTTTTGCTGATTTTGATAATGACGGATGGAAAGATTTGTTCGTCAGCAATGGCTATTTTCACGATTATACCAACATGGATTTCATCAAATACATGGATGATTATGTGCAGCAAAAAGGTAGATTAGTGCGTGAAGATGTGTTGGAAATTATTGCCAAAATGCCCGCTTCAAATGTGGTAAATTATGTATTCAAAAATCAAAATGGAAGTTCTTTTTCTAACGAAACAACATCTTGGGGTATGAACCGTCCTTCCAATAGCAACGGTGCGGCTTATGCAGATTTGGACAATGACGGTGATTTGGACATGATTGTCAATAACATTAATCAACCCGCTTTTATTTACAGAAATGAATCTGAAAAACTTAAAAAGAACAATTATTTACAACTAAAATTAAAGGGAAATAATGGCAATACGCAAGGCATTGGCAGTAAAGTGAGTATTTATGCCAAAGGAAAAATCCAAACCCAAAATCAAACCGTTACCCGAGGATATTTATCAGCCATTTCGCCTATACTACATTTTGGCTTAGGAAAAGAGGTTAAAATTGATTCCTTAAAAATTGTTTGGTCGAGCGGAAAACAACAAACACTTAGGAATTTAACAGTAAATCAAATCCTTACGTTGGACGAAAATAATGCCAACGAAAACCCTTCAAAAAACTTAACGGAAAGAGCACTTTTTACCGAAATCCCTTCTCCAATTCCCTACCAAAATCCTGATATTTCCTTCAATGATTTTGATAGACAACTACTACTTATCAGCGAACCATCCTACACGGGTCCTTGCATGGCAAAAGGCGATTTGAACAAAGATGGTTTAGACGATATTTTTGTGGGTGGTGCCTCTGGACAAAGTGCCTCTTTATACATTCAACAAAAAGGTGGACGATTTACTTTACAAAAAACACCCGCCTTTGAAAATGACAAGGCAAATCACGATGCGAGTGCCGTTATTTTTGATGCCAATAATGATGGATTTCAAGATATTTACGTGGCAAGCGGAGGCTATCATACTTTTGCAGAAAACGATATTCTTTTGCAAGATAGATTGTATTTGAATGATGGAAAAGGCAACCTGACAAAAAGTTTAAATGCCTTACCTTCAATGCTTTACAGTAAATCGTGCGTAGCCGTCAATGATGTAAATGGAGACGGATTTATGGATATTTTTGTGGGTTCCAAAATAATTCCAGGCAAATATCCAGTAACACCAGTTAGTTATTTGCTAATAAATAGCCCAAATTCCGATGGCAAAGGTCGTCGTTTTATTAGCTCCCCCTCTGGGGGCTGGGGGGCTTCTATTGGCATGGTAACGGATGCCGTTTGGATAGATTTGAATCAGGATAATAAAAAGGAATTGGTAGTAGTTGGTGAATGGATGCCCGTTTCCGTTTTTGGATATGAAAACGGAAAAATGATTAATAAAACTGCTACTTATTTTGATAAAAATTACAGTGGTTTTTGGAATAAAATTGCCGTTGGAGATTTTAACAAAGACCATAAACCCGATTTGATAGTCGGCAATTGGGGCGATAATTCTCAAATAAAAGCCAGCGAAAATGCTCCTACGGAAACGTATTATAAGGATTTTGATAAAAATGGTTCCATCGAATCTATTTTATGCTGTAATATTCAAGGGAAAAGTTACCCCTACGTTACCAGAGATGAATTGCTGAATCAGATTGGTGGTTATCGTTCGCAATATCCCACGTATGAAAGTTATGCCGATGCCACTTTGGAAACCATTTTTACCCCCGAAGACTTAAAAGATGCGGGACATTTAACGGCAAATCATTTACAAACTACGCTATTTTTGAGTACCAAAACCACTAAATTTAAAGCAAGTCTATTGCCCGCAGAAGCCCAATACGCCCCCGTGCATACAATTACAATTTTGGACTATGATAAAGATGGGAATGAAGATGTTTTGCTTTGTGGTAACAATCTGCATACCAAAATCAGATTGGGTAGAATGGATGCCAATTACGGCTTTTTGATGAAAGGAAACGGTAAAGGAAATTTTCAATATTTGAATCAATCTCTTTCGGGTTTTAAATTGAAAGGCGATGTACGAAGTGTGGTACAAATGAATGATTTATTACTTTTCGGTATTAATGAAAAAAAGATGGTTGGGTATCAGTTGAAGAAGTAAATGTTCAAAATTTATAACCATGAAGCCTTTAAAAAAAAGTATACTTTTCCTTCTAATTTCTTTGATGTTCAATTGTTCATTAAAGAAGCAAAGTCCTCTTCAACCCTACGAAATAGCTACATCATGGGCTACAATGACACTTTTCATTACTAAAAATACCCCTGCAAACTCTCCTACGTATTCATCCAGATGTTTGGGCTACATTGGGTTAACCATGTATGAATCCATCGTAAACGGTTATTCCGATTATCAATCTTTGGAAGGTCAATTAAATGGATTAAATAATTTACCAAAACCCGAAAAAGG
>JANXML010000085.1 GCA_025354645.1 Arcicella sp.
TAATTGGATTCAACAAAAAACAAATATTCACATTGCCTCAAAAGTCAGGTCTGAAAATGGACTATTCGTCCATATTTACGCTAAATTGGTTGCGGCTGTCCTACTTTTACTTGATTTTTAACCCGTAATTCGCATAAGTTATGGAAGTTTATCCCGTTTTTAAATAATATTTTGCTCTGTATGTCCAGTAGTAAGGGAATTTTGCCCCAAATTTAAGTGACTCGCTATTGTTATAAAAACCTCAGATTAAGCGTTTGCAAATTCTATTGAAGAAACATCATATTTTAGGAAACTGATGTAACAATTTAGAAGTGTTAAAATTGTTACATCAGATTCTCTACTTTTTACAGTCAATTTCACGGCATCTGATATAAATATTCGAGCAATGAGATTCAAAATCATTCAGTACGAAAACTTATTTTCTAATTCCACTACCACAAACGCTTACTCGCAATTGCGGCACCTTCTGCCATGGCGGCTAATTTGGCGTAAACAATATTTTCATCAACCGCACCAAAACCTGCGAAGGTTGAGAATCCGCAATCCGTTCCTGCAATTACACGCTCTCTGCCCACAATATTTGTGAAAGTTTCAATGCGTTGAGCCACGAGTTCTGGATGTTCAATAAAATTGGAGGTCGAATCTAAAACGCCTGGAATCAAGATTTTATCATCAGGAATTTTTGTATCTCTAAAAACCGTCCACTCGTGGGCGTGACGGGGGTTTGCGGTTTCAAAAAGAAGTCCTTGTGGTTTGGCTCTAAGGGCAATCGGCAACACCATACTCATTGGTGCGTCATGGTGATGTGGTCCTTCGTAATTACCAAAACAAACGTGCATTCTCACTCTGTCCGCAGGAATATTTCTGAGGGCGTGGTTCAAAACTTCGATGTGCTGATTTGCCAAACGAATATAATCTTCGTCGGTATCATTTTTAAACATCATGTGTTTTCCCAAACCAATATCGGGCGAATCTAACTGCAAAACGTATCCAGCCGCCACAATTGCCTCATATTCAGGACGCATCGCCTCGGCAAGTGCTTCCAAATATTCGTCTTTTGTTTTGTAATGATTATTGGGTAAAAATAAGGCAATAACCCCAGGCGAAGCAGCATTCATGAAGGTATCATAAGGTCGATGGGCGGCAATGGCGGCGTTGAAATTTGCCACATCGTCTTCGAGCGGAATCGTACTTTTTACCTCAATTTTACCAACACAACAAGGTCTTGAATAACTTGGCGTTCCTCCACCTTTGGCTGCACGTTGCATAAATTCTGGATAATCTTCCAAATCGCTCGGTGGATTGCGTGGACTATCGCCCTCAAAACCTGTGATACGGTCTTTGATATAAGTTGAATAGCTAATTTTACTCATTTCGCCATCACTCACAATATCCACGCCCGCTTGCACTTGACGAGCAACAACGCTATCAACTGCCGCTTTAATGGTTTCGTTAAAGAGTTGATTATCAACGTCTTCGTTGCGTTCTTTGGCAAAAACCAAATCGGTAACGGCTTTTGAGCGGGGCAAACTGCCAACGTGTGTAGTTAAAATTCTGTCGGTACTGATTAGCATATTTTTATTTCTTTAATTGATTTTTATAAATAAGTTTTGACGATTATAATTTTTAAAATAGCTAATGTTTTTAACTGCTATCTATGATAAACTAAATTCTGATTATAAAGTAAATGTCACTCAGCCGATAGCTGACAACCAACTACCGAAAGCCCTTCCTACAACAACTCCCTCCCACCATCAACTGGGAAAATACAGCCCGTTGAAAACGTAAAATTTTGAGCAATCGCAACAACGGCTTTGGCAACATCTTGGGCTTCTGCAAAACGGTTTAACGGTGTTTTATTGATTTGTTCTTGTAAATAACTTTCAGGAGAACGAGCCGCATATTCGCCCATAACCCAGCCTGGCGACAATGAAACTACCCGAATTTGCGGAGCTAATGCCCGACCCAATGAGCGAGTCATTGAATCTATCGCCGCTTTTGAGGCACAATAAGCTACGTTACTTCCCACGCCAGTTCGTCCTGCGATGGACGAAATATTTATCACAATAGACTGATTACCAAGCAATAACAAAGACTTAAAAGCCCGAACCATCGCAAAAGAACCCCTAACATTGGTTTGCATGATTTGGTCAAACAGTTCATCGTCCAAAGCATCCAAATCTGCATGAGCAACGGGTTTGGTTATTCCTGCATTATTAACCAAAATATCTAATCGACCATATTTTTCTTTGACAAATTCAGACATTTCTTTCAGCGATTCACTATCGGTTACGCTGGCTTTGTACATTGAATGACCTTCTCCTTCAAGGCTATCAAACGTTTTTTGGGCTTTTTCTTGATTGCTCTGGTAATTAACAATTACCTGATAACCAGCACTTGCCAAAACCCGACAAATTTCTGAACCAATACCTCCGCCTCCACCTGTAACCAAAGCCCCCCGAAGCGTCGGTCGCCCCGCCCCCACAGGGAGAGCTTTTGGTTCGCTTATATTTTCGGGGATTTCAGATTTCATAATTGTATTTTCAATTTTTTTGTTTTACTTAAATCTGGGGTTAATATTACATAACTTATAAGACTAAATTCCCCCTCTGGGGGTTAGGGGGCTATTTCTTCAACCTTCTAACCCTAATATCTGCTTGCTCTTGATGCCCCGCAAAGTGTTCTAAATTACAAAGTCTTGAACAATATTCACCAATCATTACGCTGGCTTCGTCCGTCAAAATGCGTTGATACGAATGCGTTTTGATGAATTTTCCAACCCACAAACCACCCGTATAACGCCCTGCACGCTTGGTTGGTAAAGTATGATTAGTACCAATTACTTTATCGCCATAACTAACATTGGTTCTTGCACCCAAAAACAAAGCTCCGTAATTGGTCATATTTTTGAAAAAATAATCATCGTCATCGGTCATTATTTGCACGTGTTCGCTACAAATTCGCTCCGATTCTGCCAACATTTCTTCTTTGGTATCGCAAAGAATAATTTCGCCATAATCTTGCCAAGCCACACTCGCTATATCTCTGGTATTGAGGCGTTTAAGTACATTTTCAATTTGTGCTGGCAATTCTTCGGCAATTTTTTTGCTGTTCGTAATACACACCACGGGCGAATTTGGTCCGTGTTCGGCTTGCCCCAATAAATCAACGGCAACCAATTCACTGTCAACCGTATCATCACAAATCACCATCGTTTCCGTTGGTCCTGCCAATAAATCAATGCCCACACGCCCAAATAACTGTCGTTTGGCTTCTGCCACATAAGCATTTCCTGGACCAACGAGCATATCTACCGCAATGACGGCATCGTTATCCGCATCAGCTTCTGCCCCAAGTGCCATCAAAGCAACCGCTTGAATTCCACCCAAAACATAAATTTCGTCTGCACCCGCCAAATGCTGTGCGGCAACGATTGCAGCGGCTGGTTTGCCTTCATACGGTGGAGCACACGCAATTACGTGCTTCACACCCGCCACTTTTGCCGTCAAAATTCCCATGTGTGCCGATGCCAATAATGGATATTTACCGCCTGGAACATAAGCACCAACCCGATTCATCGGAATGTTTTTATGCCCTAAAATAACGCCTGGCAAAGTTTCAACTTCCACATCTCGCAAACCCATCATCTGAATTTGAGCAAAACGCTTGATTTGCGTTTGAGCAAACTGAATATCCTCAATATCTTGTGCCGTGAGGCTATCAATGCAAGCCTGAATTTCTGCCTGCGTGAGTTTAAACGAAGTCGGATTCCATTTATCAAACTTGGTGCTGTAATCACGAATTGCTTCCCAACCACGGGTTTCAATATCAGCCAAAATATTTTCTACCGTAACGATAACCTGTTGGTTTATTTCCTTTCTTTCTTGGGCAGGTTTGCCCGTTTTGATGTATTGTATCATTATTTTTTATTTTCCGATGTAATATAAAAATACGCAAACCACTAAGAAATAAGCGATTAACAGGTAAGACTTATTCTCAAATTTTCCAGGAATAACGTAATAACCCTCTTCTGTTTCTGATAATTTGTTATCAATAAAATATTGTTTTTGACCTTTTACCGTAAATTTTTCGATGCCAACGGGTTTTTTACCAACCACGAAACTGGCAGCATAGCCAACGGAAGTCGTAACGATAAAACCAAACAAACTATACCACATCCAAAAAATATCCGTAAAAGTAGCGATCAAAAGAACGACCACGATGCCCAAAATTAGTCCAATATTTACGCCTTGTTCGTTAGTTCGTGAAGTAAAAATTCCCAAAATAAAAACACTAATCGTTGAACCAACTGTATAAGAACCGTATTTACTGATGGCTTCCAAAAGGCTGAGGTTATTGTTTTGCGACATTAAAACAGCCACCAGAGCCAAAATTCCCCCAAAAACAAATGTCGAAATTTTGGCAACTCGCATTTTTGTTTCTTCCGATGCAGATTTATTAATAGCTTTTTCGTAAATATCTTTTACATAAACCGTAGCCATCGAATTGAGCGAAGCAACCATACTACCAATGCCCGCCGCAAAAATTGCCGCAACGATTAGCCCCAAAAAACCACTCGGAACGTTATCCAAAAATGTTACGTAAACGTCGTTTGGTTTCTCGAATGTTTTGCCGTTATAAAACACATAAAGTATCAAACCCAACGCCAAAAACAAAAGCATTTGGGCAACGATCACAAAACCCGTCGAGAAAAGCGATAATTTAAGATTTCTCATACTCTTGGCAGCTAACATCCGCTGAACTTGGGCTTGATTACCCCCAAAATAAGAAATGTGCAAAATCAATCCGCCAATAATTCCCGCCCAAAGTGTGTTTGGGGTTGTGAAATCCATCGTGAAATTAATGGCTTTTAGTTTACCCGCTTTATGGACAATATCGTAGGCTTCGGGTAGCGAAACAGGCAATTTTGTAATCGCAATATAAAAGGAAGTAATGATGCCAACCCAAAGAATGGCAATCTGCAAAACATCAATCCAAATCACCGCTGTGAGTCCGCCGAGGGTAGTTACGAAGATGGCGAAGGTCATTATTAGAATGGTAATCGTAATATCCAATCCCGTGATGTGCGACAACACAATGGACGGTGCAAGAATCACAACCCCCATGATTGTCAGGAGTTTAAACAAAAAAGTTGCCGCCAAAAGTGTGCGAGACAACGACCCAAAACGTCCTTCAACGTATTCATAAATGGAGACAACGCCACTGTTATAAAAAAACGGCACAAGCGTTCCTCCAATAAACCACATGACAATTGGGATGTTGAGCGTGAGAACAATTGGGGCTAAACCCGAGGTGTAAGCCCAACCTGGGGCTCCAATAAACGTAACGGCACTTACCTGAGTGGCAATGACCGAACCCGCAATTGCCCACCAAGCAAACTCTTTTCCACCCGAAAAATACTCATCGGAAGTGCTGGTTTTTTTATTCAAAAAGATACCAAAGGCGAGCGTTCCCACGAAATAAATTCCCGCAATAATCCAATCTAATGCTGCCATCAGTGTGTTTTTTGTTTTAGCATTTCAAAAACGTCAATATCAAGTTGCAAAAGCAAATCAATTTTATCAATAAAGACCCAGTTTTCTTTGAGTATATTCCCTTCACGAGACCACCAATCCATCACTCGCATCGTAATTTTGCGGTCAGTTTTTGGAATTCCCATCCAATCATCGCCACCGTGAGTGGCATAAATACTGGGCCAACCCGTTGAACAAGCGTAGAAACCATCACCAAAACGAGCTTTATGATTTCCGCCTTTTCTATCTGGAAATCCTTTCAAAAACGGTTTTTGGTGATATTCTTGAAAACCCTTTAATCCACGAGTTGAACCCGTGCCACCTGGACCGTACCACATCATATTAGGATGCCAAAACTTGTGCATTTCCATTGTTTCGAGGTCTTTTCCATTGAATTTCATCAAGCCTTTAATCATATCTTCGATTAATTGCAACGATTTTTTACCTTCTTCGGGGTTAATTGGATAAGTCAAAATACCATCGCCTTTGGCTGGTCCTGGAATGAGAATTTCAACGGCACGATTTGGAAATAAATTAATTCCCGCCTGTTTCATCAAATCAAGCATATCCAAAATGCAGTATGCCGTTTGAATTTTTCCGTCTTTTATTTCGTAAAAAAGCCCGTATCTGATAAACGTAACTTGATTATTTGGTTTAATTCCAAGCCATTCTTGCTCAAAAGTTCCCGTTAAATTTCCCGTAATACTCACCCAGTCTTTATCTTGAAAATTACCCGCCATCAAAATGTACGGATCTTCTGTAATATCAGGAAAAGCGTTAATTAATGGCTTCCAAAATTGGTTAATTATGGCATCAACTCCTTTTAATTCATCAAAAGGTTTTGAGCCATTCCAAGAAATATCGGCTGAAAAATAAGTGTTTAAAACCGTTTCAAGCCCTTTTTTATTAGCAATTGCTGAATTGGTATCAGCAATAAATTGAGCAACAAAGGCTTTATTTTTTTCGTGAATTGAAAGCGGTTTGACAGCCGTTTGAGTTTCAGAAATTGGCGTTGCGTGAATCTGACAAAGTACATCGAAAGCATCAAAAACGTCCCATTGGGTTTTGATTTTACCATCAACCACGATAAAATGGCTAATGCCCAAAATATCAACGGCTTTGCCCGATGGCGTTCCAAAAAAACCGTTTCCACTGTGCAAACCCGTGAGTCGCCAACGCACGGCAACTTCATCTTGTTGTTCGCCAACATTGGTCATCACTCGCTCAACTTGCAGATTTCCTTGCGGTATTGAAGCATATAAATTGATCAAAAAGCTCTGAATCTGAGCCGTACCACGATAATCTTGTTCGCAAATCCCGTGAACCGTTGCCGTTGGCTGATAATAATCTGAAACTTGGTTAAAATAACGTCCATTCCAAACGTTTTCAAACAGATTATAAACTAACGTTCCGCTGTCTTTTTCGTTATTTTCTTTTAAAATCGGATTCGTTTGTCCTACTCTGTTTTCAGCAATATGTGGAGCTGAAAAAAGTGGTTTATTTTTGTATCTCGTTGATTGTTTTGCCAATGCAACTGGGTCATAGCCAAGCTGTTGAATGAGGTGAAGATTATCTCTTACCAACCACTCTTCTTCAATTTTATTGTTTGAAACAATGCAATCGGCGATGGTTCGGAAGAATGCTTTTTTGCCCGTTGGAAGTCCAAAAGCGGAGTTGCCTAAATTGGTTGCCGTTGAGCCAATACGATGCGAAGTATAAAACTTTGAGCCTTGTTCTTCCGACCAAATAACGGCTTCCCCCACCAATCTGCGGTCTGGGAAACCGTGTAAAGTTTCCATTGTTCCTGCAACCACTGGATTAATGCCATGAATGGTTGTTGCACCCGTAAAAAGCGTAATACCCTCAGTATAAGTATCATAGATAGCACCAATGCCTCGCTCTTCCCAAATTTCGTGGGTAATTTTAAGGATATAATCTACAATATCGTTGTATTTTGGGTCAAAACCAACGAGTTCTTGTTTAGTGCCGTCAAGTTGTTTGGTTGAATAAAAAATCGAATTCATTTCAGTTTTATAAAGAAGAAGGACTGTTTAATAGATATCAGCTGTTGGCTTTCGGCTCTCAGCTTTCGGCTATCAGCTAACATAAAAATTGTATTCAAATTAAGTGTAACACAGCCGACAGCCGATAGCTGAAAGCCAACAGCCGATTAATTTCTCAATTCTTTGACCAATTGCGTTGCATATTCACTCAAAATCATGCTGTCAGATTTAAGGGTAATGAATCGAAAACCTTGTTGCATGAGTTGTTTACATTCAGTAACTGACGTTGAAAAAATACCTGGAATAACGTTGTATTTTTGGCAAGTTTCCACGATGGTTTTTAGGGCAGCGTCAATGATTGGTTGCGTATTTTGGTCGGCGGTTACTTTTCCAGTTAATGATAAAAGTAAATCTGCTGAACCAACAAAAATGGAATCCAAGCCTTTTACCGAGGCAATTTCTTCAATATTTGCCAAGGCTTCGGCAGTTTCTACCATTGCCATTGTGATAATTTCATCGTTGGCGTGCAATCCATAATCGGCTCCTCCATAAACTCTGGCTCTGGTTGGACCAAAACTTCGATAACCAAACGGAGGATATTTACAAGCATTTACAAAAGATTCGCACTGAGTTTTATTATCAATCATCGGACAAATCATTCCATAAGCACCGCCATCGAGCAACCTCATTATTTGACCTGGTTCGTTCCAATTTGAACGAGCAATTGGAACAGTTTCGGTTGTCGAAATGGCTTGTAACAACTGAATAGCGGTTTCCATGCTGTGCAAACCGTGTTGCATATCAACCGTTACACTGTCCCAACCAGCGTGAGCCATCAACTCTGCCGACCAGCTACTCGGGATGTGCAACCAACCGTTTAAGACCGTTCCGCCCGCTTGCCAAATTTGCTTTATTCTGTTTTTACGCATTGTTATTTGCTGTGTTCAACCACCAATTTCTAATCACATCATTCAATATTTCGGGTTGTTCTAATGGCGTTAAATGTCCACATTCTTCAAGAATTTTCAACTCCGAATTAGGAATTAATTGAGCCATTTCTTCGTGTAAAGTTGGCGGACAAATTCGATCTTCACGACCCGTTATAATTAATGTTGGACAATTTATTTTTGGCAAATCATTTCTACTATCTGGACGACCGAGTTGGGCTTTCACTTGATTTTTAAAACCTATTTCACCCACATTCAACGCCATATTTAATACTTTTTCTCTAATTTCAATATTTTTTGCATGACTCGGATGCAACATACTTTCTTTGGTAAAGTCGGTCGTGATTTTTCTAAAATCACCAGTTTCTACCATTTTTAAATACTTTTTTTGGCTTGCAATGGTCGCTTCACTCGGTGCTTTATAATTGGTATTCAGCAAAATGAGTTTGCTGATTCTTTGAGGTGCTTGCCTCATCATTTCAAAAGCAATAATTCCTCCGTAAGAAAAACCCATTAATGCAAAATTCCCTTCAATTTCTGATAAAATCAAAGTTGCCATTTCAGCCAAATTATCACAACGACTGCAATCAACGGCTTGGCAATTTGCCAAGTCTGAAATGCCTATCTTTTGATTTTCAAACAAACTGACATCGCACAACGTCCCAGGAATCATCACAAGGGTTTCTTTCACTTTTTTGGAATGGGCGAAAATTCTTGCAAAGTCATTCCTTCAATTTCTTCAAAAGATTTATTGAGTTTCTCGTGCAAATCTTTATCCACGGCATCGCCATTTTCTGGTTTTACCATTCTTCCTTTATCATTTGCCATAAAACCAAAACCAGCCGCTGCATTTTCAACAATCGGAGACCAATATGGGTCTTTGCCTTCATAAACTTTGTGAGATTCTAAGACGGCAAAGAACCACGCAATTTCATCACTGGCATTTTCAAAACGACGATACACGCCTGGGGGTAATGAAATAACATCCCATTCGTTCAACAAAAAACTACCGTCACCTTCGGGTGTAGTGGGGTTTGGGTCATTCGACCAAAAGAATCTCCATGAGCCTTTCAGTGGCACAAACATTTCAATATAATCGTGGGTATGCCAGTGTGGACCGTTGCCAGGAGGAGCCCAAGCCATGCCAATCTGAAAATTATGTGGGCTTGAAATTGCCCTTTGGTTTTCGTAAGCGGGGTTTTCAGCAGCCGTGTCGCCCACGATGGCATAATTCATGCGGTAGTGGTTGGGTAACACACTGTCAATAAACATCAACGGAATTCCATTTTGCTTATATTTATCAAAATAGGCAACTCCCGCTGCCATTGATTCTTGGGTTTGTTTTGGATGTTCAGCCATATTGAAATGAGGATTATATACAAAGACTCACGCATTATTAGTACGTGAGTCCTTTGAAATTTTACTTAAATTTTAGTTCTGGTACCAATGTTTAGCCGTAATAATATCGCCGCCGATATTACCAATTCCAGCTTTGTAATTATTAGCATTAATTGACTGTTCCAAGGTTGGATAAAATACTCTTGTTGGGAATTTGCCACCTGTTTGAATTGATGCGGCAGGTCCGATGTTTAACTTTGGTAAGCCCGTCCTTTTAGTTTCGCCCCATGATTCCACGGTATTGTTCATGTAAAAAGACATCCATTTTTGATCCATCAAACGCTCCATTGTGTTGTTCCACGCCACGGTTGGTTGTGCAAAAAATCCAGCAGGAACGGTTATTTTCCAATAGTCAAAATTGGCAGTAATTCCTTTTTCATAAAACGTTTTGGCTTCGCCCGAAATCCAGCCTTTCATGGCTGCTTCTGCTAAAATGAACTGAACTTCTGAATAACTCATGATGGTATAATCCAATAAACCTTGATCAATAGTAAAACGTTTTGTCAATGAAGACGTACGTTGATCAGCATCACCATTTGTTGATTGTGCTATTTCACGAGTTGTACCACTCGTCACGCCAACATGATTAGGATACTTGGCGGCATCGGTTGGTTTTACGCAAAAGAAATCGAGGCGTGGATCGTTCGATGGTTGCAACAATGCTACCATTCTTACCGATGGGCTTATTCCCGTTAATGAAGTTGGATTTAGCGCTGATACTACTGATACGTTGGGAGCAACACCTGGAAAATCATAGATTCCAGCTTCGGCATTGTTCGTAATGATTGGATAAGTTACTGGATCAGCAATCATTTTCTTGATTTCAGCGGCTGCATTGACCTCTGTTCTGTTCGATAAACGTAACAAATAACGCAAACGCAGTGAATTAGCAAGTTTTTTCCATTTAGTTGCATCACCTTTAAAAAGTACATCACCTCCCAAAGTAAATTTGGCATTCACATCCAAAAGGGTGTTGGCACGGTCTAAATCTTTCAAAATGTTCACGTAAATATCTTGCTGTTTGCTATATGATGGATTAATGTTACCGTCACCTTTTCCAGCATCCGCATAAGGAGCATCAACCCATAACTCAGTTGCGGTTGCGGCATAATACGAATTAAGAATTAACCCTGCGGCAACGTAAGCGTTCAGTTTTTGGCTTTCAGCAACGGCAATCATATCGTTTGAGTTGCGGATTGCGGCATAATTTGTACGCCAAATTCCTGCAAAATAGTCTTGTCCCGTTGAGAAATCATAGGCATCCAATTGATTATCGTTACGGCGAACCACATATTGCATAATTTGGTCGGTGAGCCATGTTTGAAGCAACATATGTGAATTAATCGGTTCAAAAATTACACTTGGCAACAATGAACCCACACTTTTTTGCGTTGGAGCATTATTATTTTTGTTAATTTTTTCAAAATCATCCGTACAACTAACCAAAAGCGTCAGTACGAGCAGGGGGATATATAATTTATGAAATTTCATCTTTTTTGGTTTTAGTAAGTAGGGGTTAGATTTTAGTTGTTCGAGAATGGTGCTGTAACACATTGATAATCAATAAATCACAGCACCAGCTCAATATAAAATAGTTTCAAACCCGTACTCGGAATTAATAAAATATTGGATACAGGTCGTTTTAAAATCCAACCGTTAAATTGAAGCCATAAGTACGGGTATTTGGCAATTGCCCAGCCTCGAAACCTGGAACCAATGTACCACCATTAAGTACAAATGATTCTGGATTTAATTGTTGTACAAAACTATCCTTTGTCCAAGTGTATAAATTTCTTCCAAAAATAGAAATGTCAGCACGGGCAATTGGCAACTTAGGGAAGTAACTTTTCAAATTAAACCCGATGGAAACCTCACGGACTTTCAAGAATGTTGCATCATAAGTATTTGCACCAATGTTGGTGGCAAGGAAATAGTTTCGGTAATAGTTTTGTCCTGTACTCGTGATGGTGTTTGGTGAAAATGAGTTATCAGGATTTTGAATCACACCAGCGGGTACGAAAAGATTTTCACGATTTGGAAGAGATGCTTCAATCACACCAGCACGATACATGATGGCACTTGTATAACTGTAAATTGATCCTCCGTTACGATAATCCAAGAAAGCACGCAAATTAATGTTCTTGTATGTGAAACCATTTATGATTCCCATGGTCCAGTCTGGATTATAGTTACCAATCAGCGAGATATTTGTATTAACCCGTGGCACAACCGTTGTTCCAGATTTGTCATAAATGATTTGACCATCAGGAGAGCGAGCAAAGTCTCTACCATAAATATCACCCATACGACCGCCCACACGTGCTTCAA
Organism: Arcicella sp.; assembly: GCA_025354645.1. Lineage (GTDB taxonomy): Bacteria > Bacteroidota > Bacteroidia > Cytophagales > Spirosomataceae > Arcicella. Next base: position 12,211 of record JANXML010000085.1, read on the forward strand.
CGGTTCCGCCCGATGGACCTTGACCAATAACAAACGTGTTAACACCAGGGGCTAATTCTTCAACCGTACCACGATTGCGGGCATAGTTGAGTGTTAAATCCCAAGCAAAGTCACGAGTTTTGACTGGTTGGGTTCTCACCAAAAACTCAACACCTTGATTGCGAATTTTTCCTGCATTGATCAACACACTTGATGCACCAGATGATTGACTGATAGACGCTTGAAGAATTTGATCAATCGTTAAATTATTGTAATAATTGGCTTCAAGAGACAAACGATTTTTGAAAAACTTGATTTCTGTTCCAAGTTCAAACGCCGTTGTTCTTTCTGGTCTTAGATTAGTATTTGGCAATAATGGTTGATTGGTAACCGAACTTGGCAAAGTACCAAAATTGAATACACGCTCCGTTAATAATGGATCAGTATCATTACCCGTTGCGGCTAAACTACTGCGTAATTGAGCAAAGGAGATGAATGATGGCATTTTAACCATTTCTGAAATAATAGCACTCACCCCAACCGATGGATAAAAGAATGAATTATTATTCAATGGAAGCGTTGAAGACCAGTCATTACGACCTGTTACGTCTAAATAAATTTTACTGTCATAATCAAATCTCGCTGACCCATAAACACTGTTAATGCGTTTTCCAGAATCAGTTTGACGTAAAACTGGTCTATCAGCGGCATTACCCATATTATATACACCTATTATACCAAGATTATTAGTCTGTTGTGTAATGTTTGAGGATGTTTGATCCATACGGTTTGCACCTGCATCTATTCTGAATCCAATTTTAGAGTTCACCTTACCGTCATAACTCAAAAGTATGTCAGTATTTTGTTCTTGAAATAAGATACTTTGCTCACGGTACATTCCTTTGAGAAAGTTGTTCTGACCAGATGCACGACGTGAACGACGACGGTCACTATAACTATCAATTCCCGTTCTGACCATCAAAGATAGATTATCACTGATTTGGTAGTTTGCTCTAATATTACCGAATAGGCGGTTTCTGCTAAAAGCATTCAAGTTTTCATTGACAATTAAATATGGATTAGTTCCAAACGATAAATAATAGTTTGGAGTAACTCCTTCTTGTCCTGGTAACCAATAATCACGGTAATCGTTGTAATCGTAATTACTCATTGACCATGTCATATTGTACATAACACTTTGAGGAGCAAAACCTATGGCTGGAACATTATCTGCACCACTTTTAACATAATTTGCAGATACATCAACGGTTAAACGGTCAGTTATTTGAGCGTCTAATTTTAAACCTACGTTGTATTTTTGGTAATCTGTGTTTGGTACAAAGCCTTTTTTGTTCAAACTACCGAACGATATACGTGCCGATACTTTTTCATTTGACATTGAAAGAGCCAAATTGTTATTGATGCTTGTTCCCGTATTGAAGAAATTTTTACGGTTCGCTTTGAACGAATAAGGCGTTGCTTCGGCGTTTGGATTTTGGAGTGTGGTTTGAGCGACCAATTGTCCCTCATTCAATGCTCCATAATTACCACCCCAATCTCTACGGAAGGCGTTATCAAATCCTCCACCATATTTTGTTTGTTCTTGCCAAAAATAAGAAACCTCTTCACGTGATCCGCCCGTGGTGAATGTTATGCCAATTCCTTCTTTATCACGACCCGACTTTGTTCTGATGACCAAAGCACCGTTTGCGGCACGAGTACCATAAAGTGCAGCGGCTTTTGGTCCTTTCAGTACCGATATGTCCAAAATATCATCGGGATTAACGTCCGTCAAACCATTACCATAATCAGTTGGTAAATCTGCATTATCCAAAGATGCACCACCAACACCATCTAAGTTGTTAGAAACCACTACACCGTCAATTACAATAAGTGGTTGATTACGGTTGATGTTAAGCGATGTTTCACCTCTCAATACAATTCTCGAAGATGATACACCAGAACTATTATTTGTTCCAATATTCAAACCTGGAACTCGTCCTGCCAATTGTTGGGCAATGTCTCCAACTCTGGCTTGATTAACTTCTTTGCTTTCCAATCGCTGAGTTGCGTAGGACAATTGTGATTTTTTGCCTTCGATACCAAGGGCTGTTACCACAACTTCGCTTAGTTGAGTCACATCAGCTTCCAAAGCAACGTTGATTTTGTTGCTGTTTGTCAAAACAACGGTTTTCTTTGTATAACCAACAAAACTGAAAGTAATGGATTTTGCGTCGTTGGGTACGGTGAATGTGAATGTACCGTTGGCTTGGGTGGTGGTGCCTTTGTTTGTGCCAGTCAATGAGACGTTTACACCAGGGAGGGCTTCTTGGGTTTTGGCATCAACTATGCTTCCAGTGACGTTTCGCTGTGCAATAGCGAATTGACCAAAAAGCATGAGAGCCAATACAAGTAGTTTTGTTTTCATATCAATATATAATAAATGGTTGGTAAAATTGGATTTATGAATGATTTTAAGACGAAATCATGTGTTAATCATAATTGTTTTAATATACTTGGAGCAATTATGATTAACATTTATAAAAGAAGGGTCAAGTTAGTAAAATATTTTATTAACTTAAAACTGTAACAAATTTATTTTATGAATATTTTGAAATCAGTAATTAATTATTTGGTAGAACACTAAAATACATAGTTAATATTTGGTCAAATCGTAATTTTTAAAAATCATAGCAGCCGCAGCCTTTGAACTAAAATAACGACCCAAATTTGATACTTCCACTCGGCAATTGGCGAGAGAGTCAATGAGACTGGTCTTTTTTAAACCCATTTTAAGAGCATCAATGTAAAAATCTTGAATCATTACTATTTCACCGCTGAGAACAATCAAATCTGGGTTTACTAAATTAACAATATTGCCAAGTGCCTGCCCTAATTTATCAGCTTGGTTTAGTACGAGTTTGAGAGCAAGGGAATCACCGTTTAACACTGCTTTCAATACATCGTGATATTGATAGGAGTCAGCATTTTCTACCTGAAAATAGTTAGAAATTTCACCTTGCGTGAGGGCTTCTTTGAGGTCAGTTTGTAAAGCCCCACCAGAAACTTCGGTTTCTAAGCATCCTTTTTTACCGCACACACAAAGTCTTCCAAGCGTAGCAAACTGCAAATGTCCAAATTCCCCCGCTTGACCCGTGCCACCCACAATTATCTTTCCGTTTAAGATTACACTCATCCCAATACTGCGGCTCACTTTCACAATCAACACGTTTTCAGTGCCTTGTGCTTTGCCCATAACTTGCTCGGCTATGCCAATGGCTCGGGTATCCGTATCAACAATGACGGGTATTTTAAGGACGTTTTCTAAGTATTTTTTAAACGAAATACCCATAAAATTAAAGTATTTTGTTTCGCCCGTGTGGACATTAACCGTACCAGCAAGTCCAACGCCCAAACCGATAATTTGGTCGTTTTTTAGTTGATTTTTGTCAATTGCAGATTTGATAAAAGAAACAACATCTTGCAGTCCTTCGGGTGTATTTTCTAAGGTAAATTGGTTGTTGCTTGTTTCAAATAAAACCTCAGAATCTATCCGTACAATGCTTACGTGAATGAATTTAAGTAATATCTCCACGCCAATGGCATAAAAACGTTCCTTATTCAAACCGTAAAATTCAGGACGGCGACCGTTTTCGGTTTCCTTTTTTCCTTCTTCAACAAGGTATTTTTTCTCGACAAGCGTTCTGACCAATATTGTACAAGTAGGAACGCTTATTTTGACGTATTCAGCAATATCTGGAATCGTGAAAGCGGAGTCAGACTTGGATAAACACCGAACAATATTTTTGAATAATTTTTGTTTTCGTTTTTCGGTATGATCATTGGCTTCTTTAAGCGGCGAGTTGAGGATGTTCACCATTATTTGAAAGGGTTTAATAAATTGCGAAATAATATTTTCTTATTTTTTGATATATTAATTTGTGCCTCTTCATTTGCAAAACTAAAAAGCATAAATTAAAATCTATTAAAAATTAACTGAGTATATGTCAAAACTTTGAAAAGAGCCGAGCAATTCGTAATATGAGTTTACCAAGACACATAAAACAAGTTGCACTGGCTCATGGAGGATAAAAATACAACCATTGATTTACAATTACAAGATTTTTTACCGTGGCATAAAACTCGTTTAAAGTTTCTTAACTTATTTATTGTTTCATTAATTCGTAATAGAAACATTAGTTAAAGTAAAAATGCAACTACCCTTAATAACCGAGAAACTTGTACAAATCTTCGACTGGACGTCCCCGCAGGATTCAGCGTTTTTTTACTGATTTTCCCATTGATTTTGATATAATTGCTCACTTTTTAGTAGCTATTATTCCCATTAAAGGTCCTCATCAACTGAGTTTGGATAGAACCAATTGGAAGTTTGCGGGCATCAATTTTAACATTTTGTGTCTAACAATAGTAGCTGATAATGTAATTCTTCCCATTCTTTGGACTATGTTAGACAAACGTGGTAATTAAAATGGGGACACCCAGTCCAAGAAGAGCGTAAGTTACTCATATTAAGATATATACATTTATTCGGATTAGATTCTATCGATTGTATTATTGCTGATAGAGAATTTATTGGACAAGAATGGTTTAGATTCTTGATTAATAATCCTATCAAATTTTATCTCCGTATGAGAGAAAATTTGTTTGTCTCTCATAAAGGGCGAATATTGAAAGTTTCTTGGCTTTTTAACAATCTACCCCTCAATACAACTCGTCAAATTGATAAGCCAATTTTAATTGGTGATCATTGGGTCTATTTGACGGGCATGAAAATTATTAACAAAAAAGGAAATATAGAATTTGTCATTGTTGCCACTTATCATTATGATTCGCAAACCCTGCAGGTATACGCTAAAAGATGGACAATTGAATGTTTCTTCAAGGCAATAAAAACCGCAGGTTTCAATCTGGAAGATGCTCATTTAAAAGACCAAAAACGCCTTGAAAAGCTGTTAGCGGTCATTGCCATTGCTTTTGTTTGGGTGTATTTGATTGGTGAATATGAAAATCAACAGAAACCTATCCCTATTTTAGCTCATAAAAGACGAGCTTTTAGTATTTTTAGATACGGATTAGATCATTTTATAAAAGCATTAATATTTGATAATCAAATAATTAAACATTACTTATAACTTTTGACACGTACTTAGAAAAATTAAATAATTTTTATGACTATACTAAGGGTATTATTTTTATTTCTTGTCACAATAATAAGCCAAGGTTAAAAATTGACTTTTCGTAGGCAATTGTAGTCACCTCCATAAAACATTTGTTATTCTTTAAATACAACTCAATTTTCTTAAAAATCGCTTATATGTCAGAAAGTATAAAGCACGCCTTTAATGAGAATTTACCCAAAATTCGACTTGTAGATGAAAATAGCGTTCAAGGAAAAATCACTGATGCTGAAATATTTATTAGACAGGCTTTCCAAGACGATGCGGCAAAAGGATATGAATTGCTTTTTAGGCGTTATCACCGTGCTTTGTGTAGTCATGCGGTTCGTTTTGTTTACTCAAAAGAAACCGCCGAAGACATTGTGGAAGATGTATTTTTGAATTTTTGGAATCAACAATTACAGTCAAAAATTACTACTTCATTCAGGGCATATCTCTACGTTTCGGTGCGTAATCGGGCTTTCAATTATTTACGCTGGGAATTTAAAAACGATTCCGATATTGATGAAATTCCAGAAATTATGTTGAATCAAGTGTTAGAAGAAACGCCCCAAACGATGCTTCAATACGATGAACTTTTTGATAAAATAGAGAAAAGTATTACGACTCTTCCGCCCCAGTGCCAACGAGTATTTTTGATGAGCCGTTTTGAAAATAAAAAGAATAGAGAAATTGCGGAGGAATTAGAAATAGCCCTAAAAACGGTTGAATCGCACCTTGTGAAAGCTCTTGCTCAAATGAAAAGTTCATTGGAAGGTTATTTACTTTCGACATTATTGATTTTTTGTATCCTCTAAATAGATTAATCTGTCCAATAAAACGCATTTAAAATGAACCAATCTGTTAATAAAAATATACTGTTTGAGTGTTTCTCGGGTCGGGCAACTCCCTTGCAAAAAAAACTAATTGAACAATGGCTTCTTGAAGACAACAACCGTGAAATATATTATGAATGGTTGGATGAATGGGAAAAACAATCGCTTCAATTAGTGAATGATACGAATAGGTCTTTTGAAAAATTAATGGCTAAAATTTCAAAAAATCAAGAAATAATGTTCGTTTCAGACGAAGTTACGTTCCAAAAAATTCGATTAAAAAAACGTTTTGTTGTTGCCATAGCCGCATCGTTTTTACTGCTTTTATCGGTAGTATTTTTAACAAAAGATTACCTGTTTTATCAGCATTTTGAAACCAATTTTGGGGAAACCCAAAAAGTGAAATTACCCGATAATAGTGAGGTTACTTTAAATGCAAAATCAACCTTAAAATTTGCCCGATTTGGTTTTAATGATGATGTCAGAGAAGTATATTTAACGGGAGAAGCCAGTTTTACGGTGAAGCATACGATTGATAATCAGCGGTTTGTGGTAAAAACTGACAAAAATTTTGAAGTGGAAGTTTTAGGAACTGAGTTCAATGTGAATGTTCGACAAACGGAAGCAAAAGTGGTATTGAACAAAGGAAAAGTGCAGTTTAATTATCAAGAAGGAAAAACTGCTAAACAAATAACAATGAAACCAGGAGATTTGATAACACTGGATTCGACTGGACACGCCAATCTAAAACAAATACCTAAACCACAAATTTATTCGGCTTGGAAAGACCACCGTTTTATTTTTGAACAAACTCCCATGCGAGAAGTAGCCACGATGATTCAAGAAAACTTCGGTTTAAAAATCGAATTTCGGGAAGAAATTTTGTCAAGAAAAACCATTTCGGGGGCTTTTCACGCTGAAAATGCGGATGAATTACTCCAAGTAATTTCAGAACTTTTAGAAATTAATTTCAACCGCCAAAACAACAACGTAATCTTTTTTGAATAATTTAAAACAACCAATTGATATGATACAAAAATTACAATTTCCTAACAAAATCTTTTGCTCTTTCGTTATCCTATTTTTTCTGCAAAGTTCAACTTTTGCTCAAATGATAGCGTATGCAAAACTTCAAACGCCAATTCGGGCTGAAAATTCAAGCAACATAACGCTTAAAAATGCTCTTGAAAATCTGAAATCACACTATAAAATTGATATTCTGTTTGAAGATAAAATGGTTAATGGATTAACTATTTCAACGAATATTATCAACTATGATTCAAAATTTGAGAAAAATTTGAACAGTATTTTGCAACTTTTGAAGCTACGATACAAAAAAATCAAGGACGGGTCGTATCTAATTCTTAACGAAAAAAAGAAAAAAGATTCGGCTCTGATAGATGCTCAATTTCAAGAAAAAACTCCCTCAATTACGCCCAATCAAATGATTCAGTCGAATGAAACAAAAACAGTGGGAAGTAATAATTTGCTTGAAAGCACAGCAAGGATGGGTATGGTGGAGCAAATTGTCACAGGTAAAGTAACTGATTCTGAAACTAATCAAGGTTTGCCAGGTGTGAATATCGCCATCAAAGGCACAACCACGGGAACCTCAACTGATGGTGCTGGAAATTATCGTTTATCAGTTCCAAAAGAAAAATCTATTTTGGTTTTTAGCTACGTGGGCTATCTAAGTCAAGATGTTGCTATTGCCAACCGAACCACCATCAACGTTTCGATGGTTACTGACAATCAAACGCTTTCAGAAGTAGTGGTTGTGGGTTATGGTAATCAAGAACGTAAAGATGTTACAGGAGCGGTGGCAACCATCAAAACTCAGAATCTCAAAGACTTACCCGTAACCAGTATTGACCAAAAATTGGCTGGTCAAGTGGCTGGTGTGCAAGTAAATCAGATTTCGGGAGCACCAGGTTCTGCCCCTGTTATTCGTATTCGGGGGTCGGGTTCGTTGGGTGCGGGCGATGACCCGCTGTATGTGATTGATGGGTTTCCAGTGACCAATTATTTCAGTAAATTTTCCAATCCATTAAGCACTATTTCGCCCGATGATATTGAATCAATCTCTATTCTAAAAGATGCCTCTTCAACAGCAATTTATGGGTCAAGAGGTTCAAATGGCGTTATTTTGATTACTACCAAAAAAGGAAAAACAGGAGCGGCAAACATCGAATTTAGTGCTTACACGGGTATTCAAACCATTGCCGAACGCAACCGAGTAACGATGCTTACTTCTGAACAATTTGCCCAAAATCGGATTGATGGAGCCACGCAATTAGCTGGTATCAGAGGTCTTCCTTTCAATATAACCAATGTGGCAGAAATTTACAGAAATCCATCAGCCTTAGGAAGAGGCACGGATTGGTTCAGAGAATTGACCCGTGATAATGCACCCATGCAAAATTATAATTTGAGCATCACCAAAGGTTCTGAAACCCTCCGTTCTGCCATTTCAGTTGGATATTTTAATCAACAAGGTACTTTGTTGAACAATGATTTTCAACGGTTCACCATGCGGGCAAATATTGATGCTAATTTAAGCAAAACCATCACCGTAGGATTAAATATTGCTCCTTCTTTCTCAATTAGAAATTTGGTGGAAGCCGAGGGGCATTTTGACCAAGGAATTATTACACAAGCCTATCTGAACAGTCCGTTGCCATCAGTTTATCAAGCAGACGGTAGTTTCACGCCAAACGTTACTTCGCCAGGAATTTTTAACAATGCTAATCCTGTGAATATGTTGGTGAATACGAAACGACTCGCTAACAATTTTCGGAGTCTCGCCAATACATATTTGAGCATTGAAATTATCCCAAATTTAACGTTCAGAACGACTTTCAATGCGGATATTATGTTTGATACCCAAGATAATTTTATCCCATCTTTTGTCGGTAGTTTCCGTAATCCACCGCCCGTTCCAGCAAGAGGAAATAATTATTCGGCTCGAACTTTCAACTGGCTCACGGAAAATACACTTTCTTATTCAAAAACGCTCAAAGACCATCGTATGACGGGTTTATTGGGTTATTCAGTACAAAAAGAAGTGAGTAATAATTTCTTCGTAAACGGAAATGGTTACGCTGATGATGTAATTCAAACCATTGGGGCGGCTCTACCAATCGGCGTAACGGCTGGAACGGGTAATCCAACCAGTACGGGCGTTGGTTTTGGAAGTAGTAATAATGTTGGAAATGGCAATGGAATCGGTAGTGGTAAGTCTGCCTTAATTTCTTATTATGGTCGTGTAACGTATGCTTTCAAAGACAAATATTTATTCAATATAGCAGTTCGGACGGACGGTTCTTCAAAATTTGGGTCAGAAAATCGCTGGGGAACATTTCCATCGGCTTCGGTTGGTTGGAGAATTTCGGAAGAAGGGTTTTTCCCAAAAGGCGATGTGGTTAATGACCTAAAAATACGTGCAAGTTTTGGTTTAGCGGGTAATAATAACATTGGAAATTTTACAGCATTACAACTCTTAGGACTTGATAATTACGTAATTGGCGGTAGAATTACCACGGGACAAGCCTTAAATTCACTCGGAAATTTGAACTTAGGTTGGGAGCAATCAAAACAAACCGATATTGGTTTAGATGCTTCGTTATTGAAAGGAAAAATCAATTTAGTAGTTGAATATTATGAGCGATTCACGCAAAGTATGCTCCAAAACATTGATATACCTGCTTCTTCGGGCTTTTTGACTTCATTTACCAATCTTGGGAACGTTAGAAACCGAGGTGTAGAAATTTCGATAAATAGCCGAAATATCAACAAAGGAAAATTTCACTGGGACACCGATTTTAACATTTCATTCAACCGAAACAATGTTATTAATTTGGGTAATCGGGCGAGAATCATATCGGGAGAAAACAATAGTAATGTAACCGTTGTGGATCAACCGATGGGAATGTTTTACGGATATAAAAAAGCGGGAGGTTTCTTTACGTCAGCCGATGATTTAGCAAAATTTCCTCGTAATGCGGCTCAAACTATCGGCAGTATTAAATTTCAAGACATCAATGGAGATGGAAAAATTGATGGCAACGACCTAACCGTTGTTGGAAATCCTTACGCAGATTTTACTTGGGGTATGACTAACCGCATTACCTACGGAGATTTAGATTTTTCAGTATTGGTGAATGGTTCGCAAGGCGGACAAATCTATGATTTTTACAAACGATTTGCCTACAATCAAGATGGCGTTTTCAATCTTCATGCGGATGTTTTGGGGGCGTATAAAGACGTAAATAATCAAGGAAGTGGCAATGTGCAAAGTACAGGTTCGGCTTTGGCGGGTGATTCATTTTCAAGAAATGCCAGTGACGCTTGGATTCAGGACGGTTCTTATATGGTGGTTAGAAACGCAACATTGGGTTATAATTTCAAACCAAAAAAGTACGTAAAAGGATTCCGTTTGTATTTCTCTGGACAGAATTTATTGACCCTCACGGGCTATAAAGGCGGGTTTCCAGAAGTTGGATTTAACGGCTCAAATTCATTAGCCCCAGGGGTAAATTATGGTAGTTATCCAATCGCTGCCACTTATACCCTCGGATTTAATTGTAAATTTTAATCAAGAAACAACATGAAAAAAATAATTATATTCTTACTCACGCTTACGTTAGTTTCTTGCAAGGATAATTTCCTCGAATTAACGCCCGACACGAACGGTTCGGTAGGTAATTTTTACCAAACCAAAGACCAATTTATCCAAGCCATTAATTCGGCTTATTCGCCCCTGCAAGGCATTTACAACAATAATATGTGGCTTTTTGCGGAAGTTCGTTCGGATAATACTTCTTATCAATTAAACACGGGCGACCGTTCTGGAACAGTACGGGAGGAAATTGATGAATTCCGTGATAACGACCAAAATGCCAATTTTCAGACGTTTTTTAATAGTAGTTATCAAGGAATTGGTCGTTGTAATTTGTTATTAACCAAGATTCAAACCGCAACTTTTGACCAAGCATCTCGCAATCAAATTGAAGGGGAAGCTCGTTTTTTGAGGGCTTTTTATTATTTCAATTTAACCAGAATTTTTGGCGATGTCCCTTTGATTTTGAAGGAAGTAAGCTCACCCGAGGAAGCCTTTGCAACCGCAACCCGTATTCCAGAAGCCCAAGTTTTAACGTCTATAGTTGAAGATTTAAAGGCTGCCATTGCAAAGTTACCCGCAAAATATACTGCCTTAGATATTGGAAGAGCCTCATCGGGTGCGGCAAAAGCCATTTTGGGAGAAGTATATATGTCGCAAAAAAATTACGCTACCGCAACCGAGATTTTAAGAGGAATTGAAGCCGATGGTGGGTATTCATTAAACGCAAATTATGCCGATAACTTCAAACGAAAAAATACTTCGGAATCAATTTTTGAAGTACAGTTTGCCGAAGGTGTGGGTAATAAATGGAGTACATTTATTTATTCTTTTGCTCCTTTTAACTCTGGAACCTTGGCAACGGGCTATGCCCTCGGGGCTGGTTCGGCGGCGGGTTGGAACATTCCTACGCAAGATTTAATCAATGCTTATGAGCCAACAGACAGGCGTTTTGTTGCTTCTGTCAATCAAAATTTTACCGACCCTACTTCCAAAAGAGTTATTCCCTTTATCCAAAAATATTCAAATCCGCCCTATTTAGAGCGTTTTAATACGGGAGATAACTTTATTGTTTCTCGATTGGCGGATGTTTTGTTAATGCAAGCCGAAGCCTTGAACGAAGCAAGTTTCCCAAATGCGGATGCTTTCACTTTACTCAATCGGGTGCGAACAAGGGCGGGACTTCCTTCAAAAACTTCCAATAATACGGATGCCAAATTAAGAGTGGCTTCACAAGCAGAATTTAGAACGTCAATCGCTCAGGAACGTAGAATTGAATTAGCTTTTGAAAATCATCGTTGGTTTGATTTGGTTAGAACGGGGCAAGCAATTCCAGTAATGACGGCTCATGCAGCGGCTGAAAAATCCTTGAAAAGTTATATTTTGCCAAATTCTTTTATTACTATTCCGTTGAAATTTCCTTATCCATTTAGGGAGACACAGATTACGAAGTAGCGTTTGTGGTTCAATCACAATTTCCACGATGATTAATGTCAAACTAACGTCGGGGAGGCTTTGAGCCTCCCCGACGTTGATATAAAATAACATTCCTAAATCATGAAAACAACCCTCCAAATCCTATTTTTTCTACTTTTTTGCCAAATCGCATCAGCCCAAATATCTAATAAAACTTTTCAAAATCCGCCTTCACAATACGGGATTCGGTGTTGGTGGTGGTGGCTCAATGGCAATGTGACCAAAGAGGTAATTACCAGAGATTTAGAAGAAATGAAAGCCAAAGGTTTCAGTGGAGCGTGTATTTTTGATGCGGGCGGACAAAATCAGCGGGGCAACGGTAATGTACCAGAAGGGCCATTGTGGGGTTCGCCCGAATGGCGAGCATTGTATTTACACGCCATCAACGAAGCCGACCGATTGGGTTTGGTGATGGCACTAAGTATTCAAAGCGGTTGGAATTTGGGTGGTCCAGACATCACTTCTGCCGAAGCTGCCAAACAAGTTGTTTTCTCTGAAATAAACGTAAAAGGTGGCACTAATATCCAGCAAATTTTACCTCAACCCAAAGGAAACGAAGGATTTTATCAAGATATTACTGTATTAGCAATTCCCACAAAAAACACCTATAATCGCTTGAAAATCAGAGGTTTTGAGAATAAAGCCGCTACCCAAGAAGTAGGTTGGTCTGTTCCCGAAACTCGCCCACTTTTAACCGATACCACCGCAACCGAAGGAGAAGAAGATGCCAAATTAAGCGAAGTTTTAGACCTTTCAAAAGAAGTGAAAAATGGGATTTTAAATTGGAATGCTCCCGCAGGAGACTGGACAATTATTCGCTTTGGCTATGCTCCAACGGGTAGAGATGTTTCAACTTCGAGCGGTAAATGGAAAGGTTTGGTGATTGATTATACGAGCGAAAAACATTTCAATCGCTATTGGGACACTAATGTTGAACCATTATTGAAAATGATTGGCAATAAGGCGGGCAAAACGCTGAAATATTTACAAACGGATAGTTTTGAAGCGGGTGGCATGAATTGGTCGGACAAATTTGAGGACGAATTTAAGAAACGTCGTGGGTACGACCCCTTGCCTTATTTACCAATTTTAGCGGGAAAAATTATCGAAAATCGAGAAGCAAGCAATCGCTTTTTGACGGATTTACGCAAGACATTGAGCGATTGTATTTCGGATAATCATTACAGAGTATTTGCCCAACGTGCCAGACAGTACGGAATGGGAATTCAACCCGAATCGGCGGGACCACACGCAGGACCTTTTGATGGATTGAAAAACTACGGACACTCGGAGATTATGATGTCAGAATTTTGGTCGCCATCGCCACACCGCTCGGCGGATATTGACCGTTTTTTTGTGAAGCAAGCCGCCAGTGCTGCCAAGATATTTAACAAACAACTCGTTGGTGCTGAGTCGTTTACAACCATCGGGCCACACTGGAACGATGTAATTTGGACGGATATGAAACCATCAGCCGACCATGAATTTTGTGCAGGATTGAACTTGGTTTATCTACATACTTTCACTTGTTCGCCCAAAGAAATGGGTTTGCCTGGGCAAGAATATTTTGCGGGAACGCACTTTAATCCAAACGTTACTTGGTGGAATTATTCAACGGCTTTTATTAAATATCTAACCAGAATTCAATATTTAATGCAATCGGGGACGGCAATTGCGGATGTTTTGTATTATTACGGCGACCACATTCCCAACATTGGAAGGTATAAAGATGATGACCCCGCCAAATCACTCCCTGATTACGATTATGATTTAATTAATGAAGATAAACTGATGGATTTATCCGTTAAAGATGGCAAAATTTTCCTTCCTCATGGCGTTTCCTATCACGTTTTGGCATTACCTAACCACAAAGTATTGTCTTTGAAAGCCTTGCGAAAAGTGAAAGAATTATTGGAAAATGGAGCAACAATTATTGGCGAAAAACCCTTATCAACTGCCAGTTTAGTGGGCGGTTCGGAAGCGGAAACAGAACTGAAAAACATTACTGAACAATTATGGAAAGTGGGGGTGAATAGCATTCGCCCACTCACTGCAAAAGCGGCTTTGAAAAATAAGGGAATTCTACCCGATTGTGAATTCATCCAAAAACCAATGAATAAAACTTTTGATTACATTCACCGCCAAGCTGAAAACGTTGATTATTATTTTATCAGCAATCAAAACAAAGAATCGTTATCGTTGAAAGCCGCTTTCAGAATTATTGGAAAACAACCCGAGATTTGGGATGCTGTAACGGGTGAAATTCGTAACTCAACTAATTTTTACGAAGAAAAAGGGAGGACTTTTATTGATTTATCTTTCAATCCCAATGGGTCGGTTTTTGTAGTTTTCAGAGATAAAATTTCTGTAAGTAAAAGTGAAAATAAAAAATCTAATAAACTGATTTATAATGTTTTACAACTAATATCAACGCCTTGGGATGTTGATTTTGACGTAAAATGGGGTGGTAAAAACATCAAAATGGATTCACTCGTGAGTTGGACGAACCGACCAGAGGAAGGCATTAAATTTTATTCAGGTACGGCAATTTATAAGACCAAATTCGATGTTTTTAACGTCGGCAAGGTTCTGAACCTTGACAACATTCAATTAGATTTAGGTATTGTAAAAGACGTTGGCATTGCCAAAGTGAAGTTGAATGGTAAAGATTTAGGGATTCTGTGGTGTCCACCTTACCAAGTTTCAGTGAAGAATTTATTGAAAGAAAAAGGAAATATTCTTGAAATTGAAGTGGTAAATACTTGGCGAAACCGTTTAATTGGCGACCGTGGCAAACCACAAAATGAACGATTTACCAAAACAAATGTCACCATAAAACCAGATTGGAAATTAGAACCTTCGGGATTATTGGGACCAGTTCAATTATTGAAAGCATCAGAACAATGAAACAAAAATATCCATTAAAAATAGGTTTATTTGGGATTGGCTTGGAAGCCTATTGGAGTCAATTTAGCGGTTTGCAGGCTCGTTTAGAGGGTTATGTAGAAATTGTAGCCCCAAAATTAAGCTCTTTTGATGCCGAAGTAATAAATTTAGGCTTGATTGATACACCCCAAAAAGCGGTTTAGGCAGGGCATCAATTTAGGCAAGTTGATATTGGTTGAAAGTCCCTTATTGGGATCAAAATTACATAGCATCCTGTAAGTCGCTTATTGTTAGCAATTTACAAGGTATTTTTACGCTACATTTTTATATTTCCAAGCCATTATTTTATCAATATAAAGGCGTAATTTGTTCTTATTGAGCAACTTGCGGAAAGTCGCCCGGGTTAAGTTATATTCTCACATTATGTTCACATAATGCAAAATATCTGCCATAGAGTTCCTAATTACTGCTATTATTGAGTGCATCAAAAAGTGTGGGGCAAATGATTTTTTCGCTAATTTGATAGGGTAAAATTCTCCCAAAAATGAAAGCCAAAGCCGAGAAGAAATCACGTGAAGAAATCTCAGATCCCAAAACTGCAATTTATCTTTTCAAAATCTATCTTTTGAATATTTCTCCCATGATTTATAGACGTTTCAAAGTCAAAGGGGACGCCCATTTAGGTTTTATTGTCAATTACAGTGACAGTTATCATTATGGTGAAACGATAACCACGAGTTTTATTGAATCAACCGTAAATTATGTAATAGCCAAAAGGTTTGCAAAAAAAAATATATGCAATGGACAAAGAAGGGAACTCACCTGCTCCTTCAAGCCAGAACGAAAGTATTAAACAATGATTGGGAAGATGAATTTAGGAAAAAATATCCCAAATTTAGAGCAACAAAGCCTTTAAATGAACCAGATGAAATCAAATTGTCGGCATGATTGCCCCACACTTTTTGATGCACTCCACATCCGTCACCTGAACTAAGAATGGAAAAATTATATGAACGACTTTATTTGGATACTGATGATAAAGAATTAGTTGATGAAATAAAACGGTTTGGGAATGCAATTCAATATATCGTAAAATCTCTTTGGATAATAAATAAAGTAGAAATATTTAAAGCAATTAATAATTTTAAACTCAGCAATTCTTAACTAAATCAAACTCTTTTATTTACAACTTAAATACTAAAATTCACAAATCAAACTATCCATTCCTCGGGTCCATCATAAACGCCATCCGATTCATCCAAGTCACTTGCAAAGCAAAGTGACCAAACTCCTCCGTAACTTTTCCACGCAAGTGATAAATACCTCCTCCACGGAAAGGAAAGACAACCAATGATTTAGGAAAATGCACTGTATCAAAATACTCGCCATGTTCATCTACAAAATAACCAAAAGCCATCCGTTCACCTTTCTTTGTCCAAGTAGGTTTAAGTGTAATTAAATAACCAAGCATTTCAACCGTTTTTCCAAAACCTAAATGTAAATTCTTAGCAAAACAATAAGTCTCTACTTTATCATGTAGCATTTTATAAGGACTACACAATGGGAAACCTAATAATTCAAATTCATCATAAGCATCTTCTAAATCTGAGTGTATCAGTTCAGGAAAAGCATAGTCAAAATCTTCAACCTCAAATATTTTGGTCATTACAGGAATTAATTTCCTGCCATTTACCAACAAATGGGCTTTCCAAAGTAATTCCTTTTTTCCTTCTCCAAACCACCTAAAAGCACCAATCCGAATCAAAATAATTAACTGTTCTAATCCAGCGGGTACACGCTTACAAAAATTATCAAAAGAAAAGAAAGGTCCTTTTTTACGTTCCTCAACAATGGCAAAACACAATTTACTCTCCAATGATTTAATATGAATAAATCCTAACATGACTACCTTTCCACAAATTGAAGTATTATATTGACACGAATTAATTTCAGGTAACTCCACAAACGCACCAGCTCGTTTTAATTCATGAATATAAAATTCAGTTCGATAGAATCCACCAAAATTATTAATTACCGCCACCATAAACTCCAAGGGATAATAGGTCTTCAAATACAAACTTTGGTAACTTTCCACGGCATAACTTGCAGAATGTGCTTTTGAAAAACTATATCCTGCAAAACTCTCAATTTGTCTCCACACCTCACGATAAATCTCTTCTGGATAACCTTTTTCTTGACAATTAGTATGAAACTTTTCCACAATTTTCTCAAATTCTGAACGTGACCGATACTTACCAGACATCGCACGTCGTAACACATCTGCCTCCGCCAAGGTCAATCCAGCAAAATGATGAGCCACTTTTATCACATCTTCTTGATAAACCATCACACCATAAGTTTCTTCCAAAAGTTCTTTCATCTTTGGATGAATATATACAACCTCCGAAGGTTTATGATGATATTTTATAAACGTTGCCATCATGCCAGAACTCGCAACGCCAGGGCGAATAATCGAACTCGCTGCCACCAGAGTTAAGTAATTGTCACATTCCAATTTCCATATCAACTGTCGCATTGCTGGCGACTCAATATAAAAACATCCCATCGTTTCGTGGCTTTTCAATTGTGCTTGAATCTTAGGGTCAGTCTTGAATTTCTGAACCGCATGAACATCAACATTCACTTGTCGATTTTGCCAAATAATTTCTACCGATTCTTTGATATGTCCTAAACCTCTTTGCGACAACACATCAAATTTAGAAAAACCAATGTCTTCACATACATACATATCAAACTCACAAATCGGAAATCCTTTGGGCATTGGTTGCAAAGCCGTATAGTGCGAAAGAGGTCGTTCCGAAATCATAATTCCACCAGCATGAATTGACAAATAATTAGGAAAATTTTCCATCAATTTTCCGTATTTCATTATCAAATCAAGGTACTCGCCATTTTGAGGAGTCCTACGATTATCTACCAAAGCATCAATATCTGGTTTCGGTAAACCAAAAACTTTACCTAATTCTCGATAAGCCGAACGGTCTTTGAAAGTGACGTATGTTGCCAGAAGGCAAACGTAATTTGGTCCATATCTTTTAAAGATATAATCAATGATTTCATCACGTTCGTCCCATGAAAAATCAATATCAAAGTCAGGGGGTGATGTCCTACTTGGATTAATAAACCGTTCAAAATATAAGTCTAATTCAATCGGATCCACATCTGTAATACCAATACAGTACGCCACAATCGAATTTGCACCAGAGCCACGACCAATATGATAATATCCTCTCGACTGTGCATACCGAATAATATCATGCGTTATCAAAAAATATGAACAAAAACTTAATTCACTAATTACTTTTAACTCATGCTCAATTCGTTTTTTAGCTTCAATGTGATTAGAACCATATCTATTTATCAATCCATCATAAGCAATCTTTTTCAACAAAGCCAAATCATCAACTTTTGAAGTCGTAAATACTACTTTATTTTTAGGTTGATTAAAATCAAATTCAAAACTACACTTTTCCAGAATTCTTTGTGAATTAGAAATAATCTCAGGGTAATTTCTAAGATTATTCACAAGAATTTCTTCCGAATAAAAAACTTCATCCTCACAAGCCTCAACCGACTTAGGTAATTTACTCAGCAAACTATTTTTATCAATTGCACGTAAAAGCCGATGAACACTATGACCTCTTTTATTGAAAAAAGTTATTGGTTGTAACAACACAAAGTCTTGGTAATCAATCCTATACAGTTTGGTAAGTTCATTTAATCGAATGCCAATAATACCACTTGGATATGATAATAATTTATTTCTTTTCTGAAAAGGAAAAATCACAAATACCTCATTAAATAATGGCGGGATTTCTGGAAAATCTTTCTTCGATAAATGATGTTCAGTTCTAAAACTATTTATCTCCGCAAAACCACAATGATTCTTTGCCAAGCATACGTAAAGCAAATCATCATCATTCCGAAATTCAACGCCAATCACGGGTTCAATGCCAGCCTTGCAACATAAAGCCACAAAATCAAAGACTGCGGAGGTAGTATTTATATCCGTTAAGGCAAGTTTCTTTATACCATTATCAACGGCACAATTAACCAATTCCTCAATAGAAATCGTGCCATAGCGGAGGCTATAAAAAGTATGACAGTTCAAGTACATTTTTTACATGAGTAAAGGGTTACGTTTATTCAAATCAACATTTAAAGCTCTTCCAATGGCATTCGTTCCGTATCTATCTCTAATTTTATCCATGGCATGATATAAAGGGGCAACCTTATAACCACCATCAAATAAATTCAATTGCTCAGTTCCACGAACCAATTTATTAAACCTAACGCCAATTAATCGAATCAATAATCGCCGCTCATAAAGTCGTTCAAATAGCTCTAAAACGTGCTTCATCAAAACCATATCAGAAGCCGACATCTGAATATTAAGTTGCCTTGTAAAGGTTTGAAAATCACTATACCTAACTTTGATAGTCACACAACAAGTACAAAAACCACTTTTCCGCAAATCATAACAAAGTTCTTCCACTAATTTTATCAAAACACGTCTCAGAAAATCAATGTCAGTAGTGTCTTTCTCAAAAGTAATTTCCTTCGAAGCAGACTTTGGGTCATGGTAAGGTATAATAGGACTATCATCAATACCATTAGCACGTTGCCACAGAGTAGTACCTAACTTTCCAAAAGTTCTTTCTAATAATTTTAAAGGCATTTTACTTAATACGCCAATATTATTAATTCCCATATTCCGCAAAGTTTGGGTAGTAATTTTGCCACATAATGGAATTTTATCAACTGAAAGCGGAGCTAAAAAATCTTTCTCATGCCCATGAAATATCTGTAACTGTCCAGCTGGTTTTGCCTCATTAGTTGCCATTTTGGAAACCGTTTTGTTTATCGACAATCCAAGACTAATACTTAATCCAGTTTCTTTAACCACTTTGGTACGCAACTCTTTAACAAACTTCCATGCACCGAAATACCGTTCCATGCCAGTCATATCCAGATAAAATTCATCAATGCTTGCTTTCTCAACTACAGGAGCAGTATCGACCATAATCTCAGTTACAATAGAAGAATGCTGACTATACGCTTCAAAATCACCTCTCAAAATGATCGCATCTGGACAAAGCTGTCTCGCTATTTTCATAGGCATAGCCGAACGAACACCAAAAACTCTTGTTTCATAACTACATGCTGCCACAACACCACGGTCACTACCACCACCAACAATCACAGGTTTTCCATTCAGCCGACTGTCTCGCAGACGTTCAACTGATACGAAAAAACTGTCTAAATCCATGTGAGCAACAGAACGATTCATTTTTGAGATTAATTTGTTTTAAAAGTCCATTTTTAGTATTTTTGTTATATAAATAAGACAAAAACTACAAATTTGAGCCAAATTTAATAATAAAAATGAACCAAACAAGAATATACGATTCATTTTTAAGACAAATATTTTAATTATGATAACAAAATTGAGTCAAAATTTATTTTGGTTGAGAAATAACTTCGATAAAGAGAAAATTTCTCAGGAAGAAATGTCTAAAGGATTAGGCATTACAAAACCAACCTATGCGAGATATGAGAAGGGGTTAAATGAACCTAAATTAGAAGATATTTTAAAAATGTCGGATGTTTTTGGCATGACTACTGACCAATTACTAAAAGAAGATGTTTCAATTAAAAAGCCAAATTTTGAAAATGACAAATTAAGAATCTTAGCATCTACCGTCAACTCTCAAAATGAAGATAATATAGAGCTTGTTTCAATAAAAGCAGCCGCAGGTTATCGAGGAGGATTTGGAGATATAAATTTTATTGAGACACTGCCAGTATTCCAAGTTCCATTTTTATCAAAAGATAAGAAATACAGAGTATTTCAGATTGAAGGAGATTCTATGTTACCATTAAGATCAGGTTCAATGGTATTCGCAGAATATATTGAAGATTGGAGAAACATAAAGAATGGAACAGTCTGTATTATCGTGACCAGAGAAGAGGGAATCGTACTTAAATCAGTAATCAATTTTTTAAATGATAAGAATTTATTAATTCTTAAATCAAAAAATGAAATATATGATCCATACGCAGTAATGGGGGAAGAAATAAACGAAATATGGAAATTTGTTGGATTTTACAACAATGAATTTCCAACCTAATACTAACATTTAACGCATGAAAAAGATATTCATATTCCTTTTAATATTATTTGTATCAAGCTGTAAAATAGAAAGAATACCAACACCAGTAACCAATTTAAGTGTACATCTAAAACTTGGTAATCCAACAAATGCCAACACAGAACCAGATAATTATTTACTCGTAAAGCCACAATACACACTTTCATACAGTAAAACCAAAGCACACGCCAATTGGGTTTCTTGGGAATTGACAAAATCATACCTTGGGATAGCAGATTGCTAAAACGTCTTTCGTCCAGACCATACACTACAAGCCGACAACTAAAAAGTCGCAACGAAAGATTACACAAATTCAGGCTTTGACCGTGGACATCTTTGAGATGTGGTTTAAAAAAGCGGCACACTTTTTTGAACCACTTTATATACCATGAATAAGAATTTTCTTTAAATTATGAACTCAGTCTTCTTTAGACTTTAAAATATTTTACTTTTGTTCGGACATATACGTCGTTTAATGACCAATCTACCCAGTTCCTACAAAATTTTAAAGTCCTAATTTCATCCCTGCGTTATGCTTTTTAATATTTTCAATCCGTGTATATCGTTGAATCATTGCCGAAGTTTTATGTTTGGATTGTCGCATAATTTCTGAATCGTCAGCTCCATTTATTTTGGCTATCGTGATAAAAGAAGCACGTAATGAATGGGCAGAAAACTCTTCGCCAAAATAAGTTTTTACTAAATCATTTACTGTTTTATCGGTTAATCTATCGGTTGTTATTTTGTCACCTTTTCGTACTCTCACAAACAGAGCATCCGATGATTTCTCTAATCTTTCTATCCATTTTTGAAGCGTTCTGATTGAGCATAAAACCGCTTCGGGACTGTAAAAAATGGCTTTTTCTTCGTAATCCCCATATTGATTTGTTTTAGATTTTTGTAGAGAAACAATTAATCCATCATCCGTAAAATTTAAGTCTTCAACATTCAATGCCACCAATTCTGATCTCCTAAATGCACCCGTAAATCCCAAAAGCAAGATTGCTTTATTTCTCAGATTTGCATTTAATTCAGTATCAAAATCACGCAATAATTGCTTTAAAATATGGAGTTTAAAAGCGGGAGCTTGTTTTTGTCTAATGCCTTTTGTTCGTTTAATTCCTTCCATTACAACCCTAAAAATTCGATTTTGGGTTGGAGTATCTAAATTATTTACTTGGTGCAATTTTGAAATTGCTGCCAACCTTCGGTTAATTGTTGCCCATTTACAAGAATCTGCCAAATGAGAAACGTAAGCCGCCAAGGTTTCGGGCGAAACTGGAAATGGAACCTGCCCATTGATTTCACACCAATCGTTGAAATTTTGTAAATCAGATTTGTATGCTCGTTGCGTATTGACCGCACCTGCTAATCCTAACCGTCCGTACTCATTTACTTTCTCTCTTAAATCTATTGGTAATCCAATATTGGTAGAATTTACCTGGACTGGAAAATTTGTGTTCATTTGCAATTTGATTTATTACTTACGATAAGGTTTACTTATCAAAAGTAATAAATTCCATTAGAAAAACGCTAATATTTTCTTTTTTTCTTGAACTTGTACACTTCGAGAATTTAATATTCTGTGTACGGTTTCAATAAAAAATAAATATTCAATTCTCAGAGCGTTCAATTTTATAAATATAGACATGAAATTTCAAATATTTTAAGATAAATATCTGATTATCATAAAGTTATGTATTTTCATTTTAAAAATATTCATAATTTTTTTCCTTCATAAATATTATGAAGGAAAATAAATATTGCAGTTTTTGGGTATTTTATTACCATTTTTTGTATATTTGGGTATTATTAAAACCCTTACAAAAATGATAACCCAAGAGCTTGCCCTAAAATTTCTCAGACATAATCCTTCCCTTTTGATTAGTTCCTTAGAAAAAGAAGCGGGAATTCCCCGCCAGACTTTGACCAGAGCCTTAAATGAAAACAGGGCAATTTCCTCAAAAAATTTAGAACTACTCCTTCCAATATTGTCAAAATATGGTTACTCTCCAACGCTTTATCAAAATGCACGAGTAATTTCTGTGGTCAATCATAAAGGCGGAGTGGGCAAAACAACTACTACGGCTTCGCTTGGAGAAGCACTTGCAAAGAGAGGATTTAAGGTTTTGTTGATAGATTTGGATCCACAGGGAAATCTTAGTCAAATTCTGGGCGTGGATGCACCAGAAATACAAGTAGCTGATTCTCTGATAGATAACAAAGAATTTCCAGTAGTTAATATTGAAGAAAATTTAGATTTATCACCTTCTGATATTGAATTAGCCAACGTTGAAATGCGTTTCCATGAACTAACGGGGGGGGAATTTCGTCTTAAAAATCGAATTGCTCATTTATTGGTTAAATACGATTACATTATAATTGATTGCCCACCATCGCTAAATAAACTCACACTTTCAGCAATGGCAGCTTCCACGAGTTGTATAATTCCATTGCTTCCCGAAATGTCCGCAGTGAAAGGATTGAACTCAATTTGGGGGAAAATCATGGAAATAAGAAGAGATTTAAACGCTGCCTTACAAATTGATGGTGTTGTTTTTACGATGGTCAAAAAAAATACGGTTCACGATGGAATCAAGGTATATGTTAAAGATGAAATCAAGAATATTAAAATTTTTGATGCCGAGATTAGGCATTTAATTGATTTTCAGAAATCTCAAATTGCCCAAAACGCTATTTCCAAATTCTCACAAGATTCGGAAGCGGCAAAATGTTACTCAGAATTTTGTGATGAATACATTACTTACCTTCAAATTGTAAAATAATAAGATGAAAACGGACATCAGAAATATTCTCGCTACCAAAACCAAGCAAGCCCTTTCAAGTAACATACTAAACGCCAGCAATATTCGTCAAAATATTATCATTTTAGACGAACTCAGGAATTTTATTCCACCCCTTTCTACGGATGAATATGCTCAATTAGAATCAAATATTTTGCAGCACGGTTGTCAGACTCCCATCCAAGTATGGCAAACTACTAAGAAAAATTTAGATTTACCTTTCGAGAAAGAAGATGATTTGGCTTACGTTTTGGTTGATGGACACAATCGTCACAAAATTTGTTCGCAACATAACCTCCCTTTTGAAGTATATGTCTTGTCTTTTGACTCCCAAAAAGATGCCAAAGATTACATGATTAACTTGCAATTGGGTAGAAGAAATCTAAGCCAAAATCAAACTTCTTATTTCCGAGGGTTACGTTATAACAATGAAAAAGCCGATAAATCGGACAATTTGTTAACAAATTTCCCGAAGGGTCAAAATGACCCTTCGGGAAATGAAGGACAAAGAATTGATA
>JANXML010000098.1 GCA_025354645.1 Arcicella sp.
CATTCCTCCTTACCACTATTTGGGCTTGTTCAAAAGTGCCTTTGTCTAATCGTAATCAATTATTGTTGGTTTCTGATACAGAAATGAATGCTATGGCTTTTACGAGTTATAAACAATTTTTGGATACCAGCAATGTAGTACCAGCAAGTACTCAACAAGCGGCAATGGTTAAGCGTGTTGGAGATAGAATTGCACGTGCAGCACAAAGTTATTTCTATAGTGTTAATCGACCTGAATATTTGAATGGTTACCAATGGCAAACTGAATTAGTTCAAAGTTCGCAAGTAAATGCTTGGTGTATGCCTGGTGGAAAAATGGTTGTATATACGGGTATTCTACCAATCACACAAAATGAGACGGGTTTGGCAGTCGTAATGGGTCATGAGGTTTCTCATGCGATTGCAAAGCACGGTGCTGAGCGTATGAGTGAGGGAATGGTGGCACAAGGTTTATTATTGGCAGGACAAGTTGGTTTAGGCATTGCTATGAAAGATAAACCTCAGGCAACTCAAAACCTTTGGAATACGGTTTTCGGTGTTGCTGCACCAGTGGGAGCTCAATTAGGAATGTTAGCACACGGACGTTATCAAGAATCTGAGGCTGACCATTTGGGATTAATTTTTATGTCGATGGCAGGTTATAATCCAAACGAGGCGGTTGATTTTTGGAGTAGGATGGCGGCAAAAGCGGGCAACGGTTCTAAACCACCCGTATTTCTTTCAACGCACCCATCAGACCAACAGCGTATTTCTGATATAAAAAGCAGAATGGGAGAGGCGATGAAATATTACAATGCTTCTGCTAAAAGTGGAACAAATGGAAGATATTAGTTATTAGAAATTATTTATTTATAGAGATTTAATTGAAAAAAGGTGCAAAGAAAATTTATTCTGAACACCTTTTTTTTATTTAGATTTACATAAAAAAATGAGATTCAAGAAATTAAATCCTTGAATCTCATCGAACACTAATTATCAATAAAATATTACAAACTATTAAAATTACATTGTTTTCAATACTTCTTCAACCCTTAAAGCTGCATCTTTCAATAAAACCGCTGAAAATACTTTCAAGCCTGATTCATCAATAATTTTTGCTCCTTCAGCAGCATTTGTTCCTTGCAAACGAACAATAATTGGTACTGGAATATTACCAATAGCTTTATATGCCTCCACTACGCCCGTAGCAACTCGATCGCAACGCACAATTCCTCCGAAAATATTGATAAGAATTGCTTTCACATTAGGGTCTTTCAAAATGATTCTGAAACCTGCTTCAACCGTTTTTGCGTTTGCTCCACCCCCAACATCGAGGAAGTTAGCGGGTTCACCACCAGATAATTTGATAATATCCATCGTTGCCATTGCTAAACCAGCCCCATTCACCATACAACCCACGTTTCCGTCAAGTTTTACGTAATTAAGATCATTTGCTGATGCCTCAACTTCCAATGGGTCTTCTTCCGTCACATCACGTAATGGAATAAAATCTGGATGACGGTAAAGTGCATTATCATCTAAATTTACTTTTGCATCCACCGCTAAAATTTTATTATCCGAAGTTTTTAACACTGGATTAATCTCAAACATTGATGAATCTGTTTCAACGTAAGCCTTATATAAAGCGTTGATGAATTTCACCATTTCTTTAAAAGCATCACCCGACAAACCCAAAGCAAATGCTACTTTACGAGCCTGAAAAGGTTGTAAACCAACACTTGGGTCAATCCATTCCTTAAAGATTTTATCGGGAGAGTGTTCTGCAACTTCTTCAATGTCCATTCCTCCTTCGGTTGAAGCCATAATGACATTACACCCTTTTGCACGGTCTAAAAGAATGGAAACATAAAACTCTTTAACCTCTGAAACACCTGGATAATAAACATCTTCGGCAATCAAAACTTTATGCACTTTTTTACCTTCTGGACCAGTCTGGTGCGTAATTAATTGCATTCCTAAAATTTCCTCTGACTTAGCTCGAACTTCGTCCAAATTCTTAGCCAACTTTACTCCTCCGCCTTTGCCACGTCCACCAGCATGAATTTGAGCTTTAATTACGTGCCAGCTTGTTCCTGTGCGTGCAGTTAGTTCACGGGCAGCTTCAACAGCTAATGCGGGGGTATCCACAACAATTCCTTCTTGGATTCGGACACCATATTTTTTCAAAATGTCTTTTCCTTGGTACTCGTGTATATTCATTTGATACAGTTTTAATATGCGAAATAAACTCGATTGCTAAATTACTTACAAACTCTTTAATTAAGTGTTTTTATGGACTAAATTTTAATTTCCATCTTCAAATTTGTAATTTTGTTAGATTAAAATCTTAGTAAATTTATCGAATGTCTAAACTTAGTGTTCTCGTTCCAACTTTTAATCACAGTAAATTTATTGCTCAAATGCTGGAAGGAGCATTAAATCAGCGTACTAATTTTGAATATGAAATTATCGTTGGCGATGATGCCTCAACGGATAATAATGCTTTAATAATTAAGAAGTTTGCCGAAAAATATCCAGAGAAAATTAAAGTATTTTTGCATTCTAAAAATTTGGGACCTGCTAAACCAAAAGAATTAGGCGGAAAAAATAATGTGGGATTTTTATTTGGTCAGGCTAAAAGTGAATATATTGCTTTGTGTGAAGGAGATGATTTCTGGAAAGACCCCTTAAAACTCCAAAAACAAGTAGATTTTTTAGACCATAACCTTGATTATTCGTTGTGTCACCACCAAATTGAAGTTATTTATGAAGACGATTCACCTTCACATCCCTTTAATACTCATAATCAGCCAGATACTTCAACAATTAATGATTTATTAACAGACAAATACTGGTTTTTAGGCACGGCAAGTACCGTTTTTAGAAACGTTTTTGCCTATGGTATGCCCGATTGGTGGTGGAAAACTGCCAGCGGAGATTTGGGTATTTTTATGGAAGTAGCAAAATATGGGAAGATAAAATATTTGCCAGAATCAATGGCTGTCTATCGAAAACATAGCGGAGGAATGACCAACATTCACACACCACAAAACCGTTTTTTTTTACAAAATAGAATGGAAATGTTTCAAAATTTAGATAAATATCTGGGCTTTCAATATTCAGAAATTATTGCAGAAACTGTTTTAAAGTACAAAAATGCGTTATCTCTACTTTAAAAATACTTATTAAATCTCAAATATTATTTTACGGTAGCAATTACCAATTTTTGAATATTAATTTTAGCCATGAAAAATATTCTTTTCGTTAGTCACGATGCAAATAGGGCAGGGGCTCAAATACTTTTACTTCGATTTTTGAAATTATTAAAAGAAAATCAAGCCTTCAAATTTTCAATACTTTTAAAAGAAGGTGGAATTATAGCACAAGAATTTGAGGAAATTGCACAAACCTATCATTGGCAACCGCAAAAATCTCCTATTAGAAATTCATTTTTAGGTAAGTTGTACAATCGATTTGTAAGAAAAGAAAATTACCAAAATACCGTTCTTAAAAATATTGAAGCACAAAATTTCGACTTGATAGTTTCAAATACTATTGCCAATGGTGATATTTTACCATTTTTACATCCATTGAATATCCCAATAAAAACCTACGTTCACGAACTTGAAATGGGTATTCAGCAATATACCAAACCTGAATATTTTAGAAATGTAAAAACGCTAAGTTCTTCTTTTATTGCTTGTGCGGAGTCAGTTAAGGAAAACTTAATCAATAATCATAATATTGATACAACCTTAATTAAAGTTTTACCGTCTATACTTCCAGAATCTGCTTTGAATTATAATGTAAATAAATCTTTTAATGAAATTCTGAGGAAGCAATTAAATATACCAAAAAATGCCTTTTTGATTGGTGGAATGGGTACTGTTGATTTAAGAAAAGGGGTAGATGTGTTTTTACAAGTTGCAAATAAATTAAAAGACAATTCGAACATTTTCTTTTTATGGGTGGGAGGTCAAGAAAGTGAAATTGATTATAAGAATTTCCAAATTGATAAAAGTCGATTAGAATTGAATAATATTACATTTCAAACTTCCGTAAAAAATCCGTTGGATTATATGGCATTGTTTGATATTTTTCTCGTTTCATCCCGTGAAGATCCTTATCCATTAGTGGTTTTAGAGGCTGCAATGTTATCAAAACCCATTATTTGTTTCGATAAAGCAGGAGGAGCGAAAGACTTTGTTGAGAATGACTGCGGTTCGGTAATTGAATATTTGAATATTGATAAAGTGGTTCAAAAAATTGAAGACTTGAAAGAAAACCATTCATTAATTAAACAAATGGGTGATTCTGCAAGAAGTAAAGTTCTTGAAAGACACAACCAAACTTTGGCATTTCAGACCTTTGTGAATATTTTGAACGAAAATTAATCGTCATTTTTATTCATCTATTTATCAATTGTATAAAAGTTGATAATTTATTTGTCTTATTTTTATTTGAATTATTGGTACTAAATCTTTAAAACTACATGACCTTAGCTTTTACTTTATGTTCAATTAATTACTTAGCTCAAGCTCAAACACTTGGGCAATCATTAAAAAAAACGAATCCTGATATTGAATTTGTGATTGGGTTAGTTGATAGGTTGGACCAAGTAAACCTGGAATCGGACAAAATTCCTCCCTTTCAACTGTTAGAAATTGATAAAATTAATATGGATTGTTTGGATGAAATGGCTGAAATTTATGATATTACTGAATTAAATACTGCTGTAAAACCCTTCTACTTTGATTTTTTCTTGAAAAATCGCCCAGATGTAAAAAAAATCATTTATTTCGACCCAGATATTATTGTTTTCGATAGTTTGCAACCTTTAAAAGATAGCTTAATTAATTATAGTATTGTTTTAACACCGCATATCACTTCGCCCATACATGACAAATTTGATACCCGTGAAATTGACCATTTGAATACTGGACTTTACAATTTAGGATTTGTTGCAATTAGTAGAAGTGAATCAAGTATTTCCATGATAAACTGGTGGAAGGAACGATTGAAAAAAGATTGTTTGATTGATCTTTGTAATGGACTTTTTGTTGATCAACACTGGATGATTTTCGTTCCAATTTTCTTTAAAGATCACGTTTTAATAGATAAATATTTTGGGTATAATGTTGCATATTGGAATTTA
Source organism: Arcicella sp. (assembly GCA_025354645.1). GTDB lineage: Bacteria > Bacteroidota > Bacteroidia > Cytophagales > Spirosomataceae > Arcicella. Next base: position 5,134 of record JANXML010000098.1, read on the forward strand.
CATGAACGGGTGGTTAACCAAAATAATGGAAAATTTTTTATTAATTCAGTACCCTTGATTTTTTTCCATTTCAGTGGATACGGAATTAATAAACCACAAGAAGTTTCAAAATATCAAAATCGCTCTAATTTTGAAAATAGATCAGATATTGTTCCATTATTTGAGTATTATGCGAAACAATTAAAAAATAATTTTAACGATTATTACAGTCAATTTACTTGTTATTACATAAAGTCTGCTGAAATTAAAAGATATTTGAGGGTTCGGAAATTTCTACAATATCCTTTTAGAAAATTATTAAGTTTTGTTGCATAATGCCCGTACTAAAATACTTAATACACTAATTTATATATCTATGCATTCTAAACGTTCTATTGAGATATGGACATATCGTTACCACAAATACTTGGATATTCTTTTATCTATTTATAATTGGATTTCTACTTATTTCAGCGTAAAACTTAGTAAATTGTTTCATCCCAGACGTAACCATATCGGTATTCTTTTGGCTGAGCATTTTGGTGATATTGTTGCTTGTGAACCTCTTTCAAGAGAACTAAAAAGAATGTATCCAAACTCCAAAATTTATTGGATTGTTAAAAAACCTTATCGAGAACTATTAGATTTTAATCCGAATATTGATGTAATAATTAAAGAGTATAGTGTCTTATTTTCAATGCTTTTAACAGATAAAAATCCATTCGATGAATTTCATAATTGCCATTTATCAGGTTTAAGGAGATATAATTATTTAAGAAAATCTCTTCAAAATCCCTTGGCAGAATCACTCAATATTTTGACTGATAATTACTTCAATTATGGAAATATTTTAGAAGTATTTGCGAAAGTTGGAGGATTGCCAATTTTAAAAGAAGCGCCTAAAATTTATATTCCAGAAACAGTAGTAAATAAAATTAACAAATTGCATTTTTCTAAGGATATGATTGTAGTTCATTGTCATTCAAATTATTCTCCGAAAGATTGGCAAGTTTATTATTGGGAAAAATTAGTGATTGATTTAATGACTAATTTTAATTGTAATATTATTGAAATCGGACTTCAAAGCACCTTAAAGGTTTATCATTCAGAGTATTACAATTTTTGCGGAAAACTATCTTTACTCGAAACTGCCGAAATTATTAAGAAATCCAAGTTTTTTATTGGTATTGATAGTGGACCCGCACATTTTGCCAATGCCGTTGGTACATTTGGATTTTTATTATTTGGGAAATTAGGAGAATTTGAAAATTATATGCCATATTCGGGTAGTTATGAAACTAAATCTAACGCAAAGTTTATAATAAAAGAAGGACAACCTTGTTCAGAATTAGAATACAAAAAAGTTTGGAATGTTATTTCTGAAACTCTTCAAGTAAAGAATTTAGTAATTGGAAATTAGAAATCTATGAAGACAATATTGGATGTTTCATTATTAGGACAAGGTTATTACCACCAAAAAGCAAGGACTGGAGTATTTAGAGTAGTTGAAAATCTGGCAACATTATTACCCAATATTTCTTCTGATTTAGAAATTATTTTTGCGGATAATTTAGATTTACTTTCTACAATTGGTTACATCCACGAAAATATATTTAATAAGAAGATAAGTTTTTTAAATAATCCTTCACAGGTTTCATTCACTGAGTTTCAAAATCAAATTCTTAAAATATTTCCGTATAATTCACTTTCACAAAAAGCGGTTAGACGATTTTTTTATGAAGTAAATCCTTATAGAAATCAATTTCAGCAGGATGTAATCGAAAATTCAAATATTTACCATTCGCCTTATTTTCCAATTCCAGCCCAGATTCAAAAGGCAAAAACTCTCAAAAAATTAATCACAATTCACGATTTAATTCCAATAAAATATCCTGAATATTTCGAGCATAAATCGGATAATGTAGTTCATCAAATTGTTAATTCAATCAAGCCTGATAATTTTGCTATCTGTGTTTCGGAGGCAACAAAAATTGATTTATTGGAGATTTCAAATCTTGATGAATCCCAGGTTTTTGTTGTACCATTGGCTGCATCAAACAAACTTTTTTATCCAGTCAATGACCCAATTTCGATTAACCTTACATTAGGAAAATTTGGTATTCCAATCAACCAGCCCTATTTATTGAGTATTTCAACGCTTGAACCTCGCAAAAATATTGATGCAATCATTAAAAGTTTTGCAGACCTGATTTTGCAAGAAAATATTCAAGATTTAAACTTGGTATTGGTCGGTACAAAAGGGTGGGATTTTGATAAAATTTTTGAAGCTGTTAATGTAACTCCTCATATTAAAAACCGAATTATTTTTACGGGATATGTCCCTGATGAAGATCTTGCAGCCTTATATTCGGGTGCATTAGCCTTTGTATATTTGTCTTTGTGCGAAGGTTTTGGTTTGCCCCCGCTCGAAGCCATGCAATGTGGCACGCCAGTCATTTGTTCAAATAGAACCTCGTTGCCAGAAGTTATTGGGAAAGCAGGAATTTTAGTAAATCCAATTGACAAGGATGAAATTACTGGTGCCATGTTAAATATTTATCAAAATGATTCTTTAAAAAATGTCCTTCAATATAAATCACTCGAAAGAGCAAGGTTTTTTTCTTGGGATAAATTTGCCAATCAAACTTGGGATATTTATCAAAAAATTGGATAAATTTGGTATTGTTTCGGTTCCGATTTTATTAATAAATCCTTGTAAACAGGCATTTTTAAAGCTAAAATTTTATAAATTGGGCTTACCTAAAAATTCGGCATATTTTTTGTAAAACACTAAGTAGAACAAATAACACACCCAGAACCGCCTATCTGGGCATAAACAGTTTTCCTTACAAATGGATACAAACTCACTGGAAAATGCCCTCAATCCGAATGATTCGGAGGCGACTTATCGTGCATTGCGTGATTCCATCCTTCAAATTTATCAATTTGGTACTAAAATCTCAAAAGAAGCTAATCCTGATAACGAACTTCAAGTTTCATGGGAATTGGGAGATACTTCTTTAATGAATTGGATTAGTGATACTCATTGTTATTTGAGCAGGAAAGGGCAGAAATTACAGTTTTTAGCTCGCCCTTCAAAGTTAGAAATTATTAGTTTTCATTTAGACGAAGGCGACAAGTTATTGATTTGTAGCGATTCTCTACGTCAAAATCTTTCTGATAATGAAATAGATGAAATCCTCCAAGAAAGCCTTGGTTCTGAAAGTTCTTGTCAGAATTTACTAAAAATAGCAAACGTAAATCATGGAGCCACAGAGAACACACACAATATTGTTGTAATGGAAGTGATTAATAATCAGAGAGTTATTACGCCAACACCAATCGTTGAAAATAAAAAAGTTTCTACAAAAAGTAACTCAAAGTGGATTATATTACCCATCTTATTATTATTATTTGGTGGCTTATTATCGTGGTTGTGGAAAAACAATAAACTCGGTTTTAACAATGTTATTACTTCAAACAATAGCGAAATCTCCTTAGAAGATACCTTGAAATTTATAAATAAAGATTCGCTCGAATTAGCCAGTGCAAACGAACTGATTACGAAAGAATTTGAAAACGAAAAAAAATCGCTCGTTTCTCCTGAACAGAAAGATGACTTTGTGGACATTCCTACAAAAGATTTGAAAAGTGAAAATGAGAATTTCAAATCTAATAGCACTTCCAATTTATCTGACAAGAAAATTAAGAAAAATCCTTCAAAAGAAGACGTTAAAAGTGACAGTTTTGAAAGCCAAAAAGTCGAAGTAAAAAATAAATCTTTCAATCCAATCAATGAAGAGGAAAATTATAATGCACTTTTACAACAGAAAGAAAGATGGATTGTTATTAAAAATGATTTACAGAATACTTTAAATTTAGGGAATAATGCAGCTGTTGAAAAATTAAAAAATAGCGAAAAGGTTCTTGGAAGAATCGAAGAGAAATTAAAGGAAAGTGCAAAGAAATTAGGAAAAAATTAATGAACAATTTTAATAATGAAAGCCTCTAATTCGTAAAATTAGAGGCTTTTATTATGTTTGAAAATTTTATGAGGTAGCAAATTTTTCTGTTTTTGGAATATCCGTTGCTTCACTTTCGATGATTAATTTAGTTCCATTACGATTTTGTATGTTGTTTTTTAGGATATGAGCAATCCACATATATACCGCAAACAAAACAACCAAAATATAAAGCGAAGTTGTGTTATCAGTTGTTTTACTAATTGATAAAAATAAAATGGTTGAAATAAGCGTAAAAGTCCAAAGAATAACAGAAGTTTGAAAGTGACTTAAACCACTGTCAATCAAAATATGATGAAGATGATTTCTATCGCCAATAAAAGGCGATTTCCTATCTTTCAATCGAACAATAAAGACCCTCAAAGTATCAAATATTGGAACAATCAATACTACAATCGCTAAGATTGGAGCTGAAAATGAAGCATTTGGGTTAAATCTATACTCGATATTTAGTTGAATGAATTTCAAGGCAAACATTGTTAATAAAAATCCAACAATTAAAGAGCCTGTATCTCCCATAAAAATTTTCGAGGTTTTTGAATAATTAAATCTTAAAAATCCAACCAAAGATCCTGAAAGAGAAGATGCTAAACAAGCCAAGGCAAAATGACCGTTTAAATAAAACCAAAGTCCAAACATTCCGCCTGCAATCATCCCAATTCCTCCTGCAAGCCCATCAATGCCATCAATTAAATTAATGGCATTAATCAGTGCTATAAAAATAAAAACGGTCAACGGCAAACTTAATACATAAGGAATTTCATTAACGCCAAAAATTCCAAATAGGTTTTCAATTCTTAAATCTGCCAAAATTACAACTAAGCCTGATACTGCAACTTGGACAAACATTTTCTTTTTTGGCGATAAAACTAAAATATCATCTTTAACTCCTAAAAAAAATAAAATAACGATTGCAGAGATCGAAAGGTGAATTATTTGCCCTTCATCTGGATTTTCCCAAAGAAAATAACTTATTAAAGTTGAAGCAAAAATTGCTACTCCGCCCAATGTAGGGGTTTTAGTAATGTGGGAACTTCGTTCACCTGGATCAGCCATTAAGTTTTTTAATCGGGAAATTTTTATAATTACAGGAATTGCTGTAATCGAAGTAGCGAATGCTACGAATGCGGATAGAATAATTTGAAAAAGTCTATCGTTATAAAGAGTCAAAAAAAAATTAGTCATCGATGCTTATTGGGTAGTTTGCTGAAATGAATAAGTAAATACTCAAACCAAAATATTTTCAGGATCTTGAAGGATAGAAACTAATTTACAAGAATAATTAAAGAATACCAAAACTATTAATCATTAATTATTCTCGCCCTTGCCTCAATTGCGGGGTTTCCTTGATAGATTGTGTAGGATTTGAGGTCTTTGGTTGCCACTGAATTAACTGCTAAAACCGAATGACTCATACACCTAATGCCACCACAAACAATTGATTTTGCTCCAATCCAAACTCCTTTTTCTATGTAGATTTCTTTTGGTATTAGGTCAAAAGTACTTTTCTTATAATCATGATTGCCAGTTAAAAGTAAAGCTCCTTGGGAAATACATGAGTTGTTTTCAATGGTAACTTTAACAAAATTATCAATCCAAACTGTTTCTCCAATCCAAACATTATCTCCAATATCTAAAAACCAAGGATATTTAATGTTTACTTTCGGTTTTATGATAAAATTACTACCAATTTTTGCCCCAAATAATTTCAAAACTACAATTTTAATTGCCATTGGGATAGGAAAATAATTATTTATTATCAGACTGTTAGTAAAAAACCACGCAATCACTTTAATTCGATTTCCAGGATTATACCAATCATTAGTGAATTTTGATAAGTCTGTTTCTATTTTCATTTGGTTAAATCTTTATCGTATTCAGTTTTAAAAAAATCAATAATGGCTTGTTTATCTTTTCCAACTCGTTGATAAATTTCAAATATTTTAACGTCTATTAAAAAACGATACCAAAAGCCTTGAAGAAAATGCCACATCAATCCTTGTTTACCATCAATGAATCCTAATCTAATAAAATATCGATAAAAAAAATAAAATATTGGTCTTGTAAACAGAGGAAATGAGGCGTATTTAACTTTTAAATATCTTTTTCTTTCTTCTTGGGTTCCAAATAGTTTAGGTTCAACTGCTACAAAATTTCTGAAATTATATTTCATATTTAAAATGTCAATAACTTCTCTAATTGAATAAAGATTATGCTTTTGTGTCCACCACGTAATATTATTCAAATTATGGTCAACTAAATCTTTTTCTAAATGAATTACATTTCCTTGAAACAGTTTAATATGTTCGTCCATCCAACTTTCTTCACAAATTCCGTGTCCATTTCTCCAAATTCTCATTAACCACATCGGATAAAATGCACCATGTTTAATCCATTTTTCAAAGAAAATCACTCTTCTTTTAATATACATCCCACTGACATCCTCTGGTATTAAAAATAACTTTTGATTTATTTCATCGGATAATTCAGGCAAAACATACTCATCAGAATCCATTCGCATCAACCATTTTGTTTTGAAAGGATTATTTTCTATTCCAAAGTTAAATTGAGTTGCGTAATTAACCCACTGATTTACAGATACTTCTGCACCCAAACTTCTTGCAATTTCAACAGTTTTATCCGTAGAACCTGAATCAACAATAAAAATCTTATCGGTGAAAGTAGATAACGATTTTATGCACCTGGCAATGTGTTTCTCTTCATTAAAAGTTAAGATTATGACTGAAATATCCTGCATTTAAAAGTTGTTATTTTTTGACAATTTTCTCAAACTCATTAAATAGTTGTTTAGCCACTAAATCAATATTGTATTTATTTTTAACCAATGAAATTCCATTTTTTGAAAGATTCTGGCAATAATCTTTGTTGTCAAGCATTTTATTTAACCCTTCAACGATACTACCAATATTTAATTCAATTAAATGGGCAGCATTTGTCTCTCTAATAGCATCACCAAAACCAACCCTATCTGAAAGAAGTGATGGGACTCCAGAAATTAAGGCTTCCAAAGTTGCGATTGAAAAGCCCTCAGAATGGGAAGGTAGTACAAAAATATCAGCGTCTGAAAGTGCCGCTAATTTGTCTTTTCCTGTTAACATTCCAACTAATACTATTTTACCTTCTAAATTGTTTTTTTCGATAAAAGTCTGAGTTTCAGTTAAATAGCCATCATCTGGTCCTGCTAAAATCAAAATACAATCATTTCTTTGAGCTACAATTTCTTTAAAAGCTGGCAACAATAAATCTAAACCTTTTTTTAAATTTATTCGACTCATGAACAAAATCAATTGTTCGTCCTTTTTAATGTTGAAATGATTTCTGAAAGTATTTTTTTCTGGCAAAACTGCAAAATCTGTTAAATTCATTCCGTTAGGAATAATCTTAACATTTGGATGTTCAAAACCTAAAAAGCGTTTCAAATCCTCTTGTTCATCGGTGTTATTTATCTGGATTAATTCTGTATTTTTCAGAATTCTTTTCTGAAAAAGTAATCCAAAAATATACTTTTTCCAATACCCTTTATTGATTGTCCAACGGTCAAGTAGTCCATGGGTCGTAATACATTTTGCGGTCTTTATACCTGCCAAATAAGGTGCAATACCAGAAAAATGCCAAACTCCGTGTATATGAATAATGTCGTATTCATTTCCATTTGCTTTAATCCAATTGTATAATTCAGGTGAAAACTCAGCCCAATATTTTGAAAACCAATGACGTTTACAAGTAATAACTGTCGCACCTTCTGGAATCGCATAGAGTTTTTGTCCTTCCGAAATTGGGGTTAGGATTGTAACTTCTGCACCTAATTTCATTTGAACAATTGCATGATCATAAATTATTTTTGGAGGACCACCAATATCCCAAGAATACCCACAAATATTTAATATTTTCATTTTTAAAATTCACGCTAAACCCCTAAGTTGCTAATATTTAGGTTAATATCAGTTTCAATGATTGTCGATTAAATTATTGAATCTCTTTGCAACGGGTATTTCAATCCATTTGTGGACAAATATACTGGTAAAAATGATTGTTGTCATGATAAAATAACTATACAAAATTTCCTGATTGCCGTTAAGACTAAATCCTAATATTTGCGGCATTTTATTCATAAAAAGCATCATTGGAAAATGAATCAGATATAAGGCATAGGAAGCATCACCTAAAATAATAATAAAATTTGGAAAAGAAATTGCTTGGTTTTTTTCTAAATTCAAGAGGGCTAATAAAATAAATCCCGAAGGAAATCCAAATGTTAAAACTCTTTTATAGGAGTCATAGTCGCCAATATTATATCCAAATAATACAATTATTGTAACGGCAATTATCAACAAAATTACGGATATAATATTTGATAATTTAATTTTTTCATAAAACTGACAAATTAAAAAACCAAGCATAAATTCAAAATTATATCCACTAAAAATAAAGTTAAAATAATTAAGTTTTACCTCTACGATTTCTGAAATGTTAATAAAGATATTATAAAAAGAAATTGTTAAAATCAAGGCTGGAATTATCCAGAAACGTTTTGATACAATTAATAAGGCAAAGCAAAAGTAAAAAAATATTTCATAAGAAAGCGTCCAAGTAACAGGATTAATGGCAAAATGTAAAGGGAAAAGTGTATAAGTTTGAAAGTATGCTAAAAACGTATTTGGATAGCCGATACTAAAAATATTTTTGTGTAATAATTGAACTATTAACCAACTTGATAAAAATAAAATTGTTGTAATAATCCAATAAATGGGATATACCCTAACGAAACGTTTTTGAAGATATTCTTTCAGTTTTGAAGGATTGTTTAAGTAGTTTTTACTGGTGAAATAAATAATAAAACCACTAATCACAAAAAATAAATCAACACCTGCAAAACCAATGCTAAATTTATCTTGGAATAGTAAGTTTGGTTCAAAATATCGTTTTACATAACCGCCTGTATGGTGAATGACTACCGCCAAAGCTGCAAAACCTCGTAGAAATTGAATAGAATTAATTATTTTTTTGGGAGACATTTTTTATAATTACTGGTCAAAGGCAATTAATTTTGTTGAAGCGTTTTTTGAAATCCTTGATACATTTCTAATGCAACATTTTCAGATGAATAATCTTTAATAATTTGCTCTGAAACATTACCCATTCGCTTTAAATCAACTTCTTCATTCATGAATTTTAATAACAAATTTGTTAATTGTTCATAATTATAAGGCGAAAAAGTGAATCCATTTTCTTCATTTTTAACCAAATCAATTGCACATCCACATTTTTCTGAAACTATGACGGGTAATCCACAAGCCATTGCTTCGTTTACAACCAAGCCCCAGGGTTCAGAATAACTTGGCAGAACTAACACATCGCTAAGTGCCAGATATTCAGGAACTTGTTGCCAAGAAACTCCATTTTGAAAACTTATATTGGGCATATTTTTTTCTAAAACGTATTGCTTTAACTCGTTCTTTTGCTCTCCGTCACCCAAAATTATTACGCCCCATTTATTGACTGATTTATTTATTGCAGTATTAAATGCTTCGAGAAAATGAAATAAGTTTTTATATTCAATCAATCTTCCAACGAAAATAAAATTCTTGAAGCAAAGGTTTAATTCTTTTTGTCGGTCATTTCTCTCCGAGATTTTTTCCAAATAAATCTCTTTCAAGGCTTTATTATCGACACAATTTCTTTTAACCAACATTTTATTCTTATTAATTCCTAACGATAAAATGTAGTTTTCAGAATTTGTACCAAAGTTAAAATAACCGTCGAACTGTCTGATTATAAATGATTTAACTAATTCTTTAAATCCGTTTCGAGTATGATCATTTGCAGTTGATTCGTTTGAAAGAATAGTTTTTATTCCTTTTAATTTACAGAAAACTAAAATAACCCAAGAAGCAAAATCGTAGTAGCCAGTAAGGTTAACGATATTGGGTTGAAATTCTTTTATCGCTTTCAAAATACCAAATATTCTTTTTGTAATGCCAACATCTTCAAGCGTTCCATTGTGCAATAATTTATAAGGATATTGATGGATTGAATTATCTAAATTACCTAAATCAACTCTACTTTTTTCGATTGAGGCAATCTGGATTACTAATAATAAATCCTCTTTATTATGATTAATTATTTTTTGTAACTCATTGAAAAAGATTGCTTTATAATGAGCCCAAAGTTGATTATGAACAATTAATATCCTCATTTATGCGGGAATTGCTGGTGAAGTATTTTGTTCTTTTCGTTGCAGTGAAACGAGCGTTTTTGGCAAGTATCTTATTCCTAAAAAGCGAATCATAACAAGAAAAACATACCAATAAGCAATTCCATACGGTTCACCTCCCGTAAATAGGGTTACAAAATAACACATATAGAAATATCCTAAAAAAGTGGTTAATTGATTTGTGCCGTCTTTTATTGCTCTTAAAGATTCTTTAAAAAGCAATAAATTCATCATAGCAAAACTCCAAAATGCAATAATTCCGCAGTCAATCCATGTTTCTAAAATTGGAATATCCATGTATAAAAATCGATAACCTTTTCCAAGAATCAAGTCCCATGGTGATTCGAAAAGCACTTTTTTAAAGGCACCAAATGTGTTTACACGACCCAAAGCGGAATAGTCAATCGTTTTCGCATCTTCCATTCCAGTAGCCGTTAAAATTGCTTTTGTGAAGGTGACACTAAAAACGTCGTAATATAAGGAGATGATAGAAACTAATTTTGCTTGCGTACTAATGAAATAAACTATGCCAAAGAAAAATAAGGCGATTAAAAATAGGTTTTGTGGTCTGAATACACTTTTGAAAGCATTTTTAATTGTTTTTCCAGATACATTATAATAAAGAAAAATTATCATTGTAAAGAAAAAACTCAGTAATATAGACCTTGCCTGTGTCAAAACTAATACGACGAGCGATAAAATCATGTTTCCTAATGAAAATAATTTCCACAGTGTACTTCTGTTTTTTAGCATGAGATAAGATGAAAAAATTCCCGCAAACGCATTTCTGGCATATACGTGTGGGTTACCGCTTGCGGTTGTCGTTCCATCTCCAAAAACGACTGATGCACGTTGCCCAATGGTAAAATTAGCATTTGTAGCCATCGAATAAATCAAACAAATGCTACCTAAAAATGTAAAGAATATAACGATAGGTAAGAAATAATCTTTTATATCATTAGAAACGCCTAAAAGCAAGATAAAAAATACAAAATAGGAAGCGTAATTAATTAAATCTCTAAGAAAAATTGAGCTATTTGCTGCATAATTGTAAAAGGGGTTAACAAAAAAGAAGTTTATTAGTATGACTGACATATAAATAATAGCGAGTCGATAAGAAGGGAGAAAAGGTTTATAAAATTTCCGAAAAAGATCATTTGGAGAAATCATCAACATTAATCCTAAAATAAGGGTTGCAACCGTAAATGCAGATCCTCCTCCGAAACCAGTTGTTTCCTTAAAAAAGAAAATCAAAGGGCTTCCCATGAACACAATAAAAATTCCTAAGAATTGTCGGCTATATTTAAAATTAAAATACTTATTCATAAAACAAAATTACAAACTAATACTTAAATGTTTAGAAATTTTAGATAACATGATGGTGTAGTGAAATCTGATTAATTCTTTGTTTATCAAAATTCATAAGCCCAAAATATTTCGCCTCCTCCTTTCAAAAAAGATTTAACTGGTTTTAAATTTGGTAATTTAACTTGTGAAACGATATAATGATATTTTCCTTCATTAAAACGTTTTAAAGCATCATTTTGTACATAACAATGGCTCATATTATTGTTATTTTCGTAGAAATAATCTGTATCAAAACGCTTTCTGGTGTCTGAATCAACGTACTTTATAGCAATTTGATATTGATTTTCAAGCATTTTTTCGTCTTCGAAACCAAATGATTGAGCTAAAATTGGTAAGGTAAATTTACTGAGAGAATCAGATTTTGGTAGCTTTAATAATTTATTTAACTTATTGATTCTGTAATTATCGCTGGCATTTGCTTCGTATTCTCTTAGAAGGCAAGGTTTGTTTTTGGGAATTAAACCGTCAAAATCAAGGGATAGAAGCAATTTTTCATTATTTTTTAGGGATTTAATCCACACCGTTGCATCGGCTAAATTTTGTTGTTGTTGAGTGATAGAATCATTGTTGACTTGGATAGTCCAAACGGTATTTGCAAACAAAATCATACTTAGAATCATCAAAACCCATTTTTTCTGATTTTCTTTCAAGTAAGTTACAATCCCATAAGTACCAAACGCTATCAGAATAATCGCCATAATTGAAAGGGGGAAGGTGTGAGTATTGTAGAGTTGAGCAGCTTTTAAAGAAGAATATAGTACGAATAAATAATTAGAAACAAACAAAATTATAATAGGTTTTGACTTATAAATTCTAAATAAAAACCATATTCCACTCATTGATAAACCAGTAAAAACTATGTTGACAGGTTTCATGATAAAATTATAAATGTAAGACATATTGAAAAATGTGTCCATTTTATTATGATTTATTTTCATAAAAACGCCTCCTAAAAATGATTTAAGAACTATAAAAGTATCAGTAATTATGAATGGCATGAAGGCAAAAAGAGCCAACATAACTATCCCAAAATAATTTATATAGGTTTTCCAAGAGATTTTTAGTTGCCAAAGATGAATTAAAATACTACCAATTACAAAAGGTCCAAAGAAAATAAAAATGAGCCTTTGTGTGAAAGTAAGGATGAAAAGTAGCAACAGTGTAAAAGCAACTTTTGGATTTATACTTTCAGTAAATAAAATTCTAATGATTAATAATAAAAATAAACTTCCTGATAATGCTTCTGGTCGGATAATCGGGACGGCTATCCAAATTACGTCTGAGCATAAACACAAAAAAGTTAATATAAATTTTAATTCTCGTTTAAGGACTGGATGATTGGATTTGAGAATAAATTGAATAGTTTTATAAATGATAAATCCGATTATTATTAATTGAATCCATCGTTCCCATATCACAAAATTTTCTCGATGGTTGAGATAATCGAAGGCATTTTTATCGAAAATAGTTAGAATATCGGGTAAACCACTAATAGAAGAAAAGTTTTTTATTAAGGAAAATGCACACCAAATAATGAAAATCAAATAGGCAATAAATGTGCTTGGAACCGCTGCCCATTCTAAGGTTCGTGGCGTATTTCCGAAAAGTAAGAAGATGCCCGATTCGCTAATAAAATTTTCGTCAGTTGTGAACGTGATTAGGGGAGGAGGTGAGATTATGCCATAATAAAAACTTATTGCTAATAGAGTCAGTAAAATAATTTTGGAAATTATTAATAAATTTTTGGTTGTGTACATGAATAAATTTTAAGTTCAGATTACCTGTAAAATTAATAAAAAATACTGAAAACTTAAAATAAGCCTATTTTGTGACTTTTAATTTAATATTAATTTGCAATCTGAGCATATTATATGCCATAGTTTTATCTCATTTGCACTCCCAACTTCGTCAAGTGTAGAAGTTGGGAGTTCATTATATCCAATTCTTCTCGCCAAGAATTAGCATTTTTTTTAATTAAAGTAGGCGATGCTGAACCCAAAATAATGAATAGTCCTTTTCTTTTTTAAGCATCAATAATTCCTCGAAGTTTGCAATTTACTCTCAAAGTTTTTTCGTAGTTCTGGGCATTGGTAATGGCAATAATTCCACCAATATCTGTTTCATTTAAAACATATTATGAAGGACTTTTCATGAATTTCTAAATACTATATTCCGAATCAACTAAATTTCTACTACTTTCATATTCTATTTCAGCAATTTTAGCCACGTGCTTTTCAAGGTTTATAAATTGCAGTATCAGCCAAGCCAAGCCAATAAATAATTCAAAGAAAATAAAGGTAATATTCCAATTAAAGTTTTCTTTGATTGGACCAACTAAAAAAGCACCCGCAATTGACCCCATTGCCCCCATGGTCATAAAAATAGTGAATTGACTGGCAGAAATATTTTTTGAGCAACACTGCATTGCAATCGCAAAAACTCCGATTTTAGCAAAGGCATTTATAAGTCGATAAGTAATGATAAATCCGTATAACATATTCGTATTTTGCCAATATGTTCCTGCAAAATTTAGGGCAAGTACAAGTGAAACGATTAATAAAAAATATATATTAATCATTCGTTTTTTGCCAAATCTTTCAATTAAATAACCCCCCGCTAACATCCCAATAATACCCCCGATTAAATCTGCCGTTGCGAAAGCTTGTGAATATAAAACATTTGTCCAACCCGTAATTTTTACGGCAAAAATTGGTAATAAGGTTTCAAAAAAGTTATAAGCACCTTGTGTAATAAATAAAAGTATTACTACCAATATCGAATTACGTAGTTTAAAAACGTTGAATAAAGCCTTCAGGATGACTCCCCAATTAGAAATTTGCAATTTCTGAGAGGTTTCTGAGGCTTGACCGTAAGTGAAAGGTAAAATTTTCTCGCCTCTTTGTTCTCGTAAAAAAACGGGTACAAGTGTGATAATTGCCACTAATAAAAATAAGGTTAGCATAGAAGCCTGAAAGCTATATTTATTTAGTATCCAACTGCATAATACCAAAGACAAAGAACTTCCTACCATCCTTGAACCTTGCATATATCCATTGGCACGGGCTTGTTGGTCGGGAGGCACAACGTCAACTGCCATAGCATCACCCGCCGCATCTTGTATTGCTCCAAACGAGGAAACCCAAAAAGCAGCTGCCATAAAAATATCAAGATTATTTAAGGGATCTGGCACAAAGGCAAAGGCAATTATACTGAGCATTAACCCCAAATGTCCCAACAAAACCCAAGGTCTTTTTCTGCCCATTGGCAGATAAGTGTATCTATCCATCAGTGGGGCAACGATAAATTTAAAAGTCCATGGCACAGAACAGGCTACGGCAAATTTCCCAATTTCACTCGGTGATTTGCCTTGCATAGCCATCCATGCAGGAATACCCACAAACAACATTCCTTGTGCCAGTCCTTCTGCAAAATAAAGGGCAGAGAAATTGAAATATCTCAAAAATGCACTTTCGGATAGTGTAGGGAAATTGAATTTTTCTTTCATATATGGGCTTATACTTCTTATGAATATATTTCTTAAAAAATACTGACCTTAGTAAATTGATCAGGAATCGGTTTAGGCACGTTTGGATTCGCATTAATTTCTTGCTGCGGATAAATAAATCGTTGTGGTTTTTTTGCTCCTGTAACAATTGGAATTGGTAATTGAACAACTGGCAATGCGATGACTAAACGACGATAATCATTAAAGGCTTCGTATTGCATTAACAGAATTGTGTATCGTTGGCTGATAATCTCATACAATAATGCCTCTTGTATCGGTAAATTTTTTGGATTTGCTAAACCCGATGGTCCAAAATCACTTATCGTGTAAGCATCGTATTTTCTATTGTTTGAAGAAAAAGTTCTTCCATTAAAATATCCCGTTGATAATCCATTTCTTACATTATTTAACGAAACCAAAGCATTATTTGTATTGCCCAATCGTGCTTCGGATTCGGCGATTATTAATTGGTTTTCGTAAAAAGTAATAATCGGATGTGGAGCATCTGCCACAAAAGCACCATCTGTTGTATTGGGGTCTTGGCTGTTTTGGGCTGTAATTCCTACCTTTATAAAATGATTATACAAAGCCGTTTCATTCGTTTTTGTATTGGCAGAATTAATACGACTTTGCAATAATGTGCGTAAATAAGTACCTTCAAAACCCGTATCTCCCGCACGGCTCACCCTAAAAAAATCATAATTTTGATTCGTATTTTGCCCTTGACTGGTTCCATGCGGTATTAAGGCATCGCCATTTATGCTTTGAATACCTAAGTTAGCACTCACGAGAGCCTGAGAATAATTGTTTGTGTGTAGATACAATCTCGCTTTTAAAGTGTTGGCTAATGCTTTCCATTTATTGACATCCCCTTGATAAATAAAATCATTTGCCCCAAAAGCTAAACCCGTTGAAGACGATAGATTACTGATGGCTTTGTCCAAAGTAATTTGCAAAGCGGCATATACTTCTATTTGTTTATCAAAAACAGGGGTGGGAAAATTTTGACTGTTAAATGCCTGACTATAAGGCACATCGCCATACAAAGAAGTGGCTTTCGCAATTACGAGTGCTTCCAAAACTTGTCCTACACCTTTCGTCCATTTATCGCCAAGCACATCGGCTTTTGTTTGAATAAGACGAGCTTGATTGGCAACTGGATAGAGATTATTCCAACTAAAAGTTTGTGAGGAAACAATGTATTGCCCAAACCCCAAATGAGCCCGAGATAAACCGCTTAACTCCCCCGCCCACATTGAAGCAATGCGAACATCAGTATCTTCGTGCAGAAATGCAACCCCCAGCATTGTACCCGAAAGCAAGGTTCTCACATCTACATCCGTAACGGCATTGGGGTTATTTTGAATATCTTTTTCATCAAATAATTGTTTGCAACCACTCAATGAAATAAATATTGATAAAATTGAAATGATGATATACGTAAGAGATATTTTCATTGTTGTTGAGATTTAATATTTGATAAGTACAGAAAATACAACCGACTTCGTACTCGGATTATTGAACCAATCTTGACCTCTTGAAAGTCCCGCACCTGTTACGTTTGCTTCGGGGTCAGAGCCTGTATAATTAGTCCAAAGTAGTAGATTTCTACCCGTCAAAGAAAAATCAATATTAGATAATTTGGTATTTTTAAAAAGTTTTATTTTCTTTAATGAGTAAGAAAGTGTTACTTCCCTAAGTCGAGAAGCACTCCCATCTTCCACAAACTGCTTGTATGAAGCAGTATTAGATGCCGACCCTCTGCCCTGATACCAAGCCTGATTTATTGCTACGGGTCCTGCTCCAAAATCTTTAATTTGCCCTTGAAAAGAAGTACCTGCCGCAATCGTATTTCCATTTACATCTTTCAATCCGCCTGCTGGTGCAATTGCTGTATTGCCTTGATCTGCATGGGTTCCGAAAGAATATAATGAGCCTCTTGTACCATTAAAAAAATCATTCCCTTGCACTTTATCAAACAAAACGTATAAAGAAAGGGCTTTATAGGAAAACGTACTTCCCAATCCGCCCCGCCAATTGGGATTTGGGTCACCAATAATTTCTACACCTGTTCCTGGTTGTGGAAAACCATTCACATCTAAAACATACGTACCAACATCGTTTTTTTGAAAATCAGTCGAAAGAAAAACCCCAAAAGGTTGACCCGCAATGAGCGAAGCATTTTCAATAAAACTGTCTGGTAATGTATATGAATTAACTCCTGCCAAGGAAACAACTTTATTTTTATTCTTGGAAAAGTTGGCAGAAATGTTCCATCTAAAATTACGTTGTTTCAAAATATCTGCGTTCATTTCTAACTCAATTCCTTTATTTTCTAACTCCGCTGCATTGCTGTTGAAGGTAGTAAAGCCCGTAGTTGTTGGTAAATTAATTGGTAAAATAACGTCTCTGGTACGGTTTTGATAGGCTGTGGCTGAAAAACTAACTTGGTTCTTTAAAAACCGCAAGTCAAGTCCCAACTCGGTTTCAGTTTTAATTTCGGGACGTAAAAAATCATTACCAGAAGTCGTACTTTGAACATATCCACCACTGTATGTTGGACTAATTCCTGATAAACCACTTGAAAAATCGTCTTTATAAGTAGCCGCATTGAAGCTATTAAAATTTTGATATGGTTGAGGCTGAATGCCAACTTGTCCCCAACTCATCCGAAGTTTACCAAAACTAAAAACAGATTTATTATCAAAATAATCTAATTGGCTAAACTGCCATGCAACCGCCGCTGAGGGAAAGAAAAAGGTATTTTTTGTGTTTGCACCAAAGGTTGAAGCTGCCTCATTTCGACCAGTAAAGGTAAAAAATAGCATATTATACGCTTCCACATCAGCCTGTGCATAAAATCCATACGTCCGATTCAATGAATTAAAATTATTGGCAGTTAAATTACTATTAACCGCATTCGTAAGAATATCGGGAGCATTTGGAATGATAAAATTGGTAATACTTCCCGTTAAACTGGCTCTACTACGACTGTTATAATTAAAACCGACTAATAAAGAACCACCAAAATTATTGCTAAATGTTTTTTCTGCTACGGCAAATAAATCAGTATTAAATTGTTTTTCCGTTACCCAGTTTTTTGACAAAAATCCTCTTGAATAATTGGCTGAATTACGGGCAAAACGTTCTAATCTATTGTCGTTAAAATTATCTATTCCAACTCTTGCAGTAGTAGTTAACCAACTTACAGGAGAAATATTGAATTGTAAACTTCCAATCAATCTGTCCACATCGCTGGTATTGCTATTGTTGTTGATGTTCCAATTTGGATTAGCGTAAATTGTACTTAAATCCTTTCCCAGAGGGTTTCTGTAGGATACATGGGCATCTGGAAATACCTGACCAGCGGGGTCTGTGTAAGTTCCATTATAAAAATCATTATTAAAATCGGCAGGGGTTCGCAAACTACTGAGCAAAATTCCATCGGCATTATCGCCTTCTTGAACTCTACTCGAATTTATTTTGGTATAACCCACATTTGCACTGGCAGAAAACCAGTTGGTGAATTGGCTCGTAACAGTTATCCTTAGCGTTTTTCGTTCATAATTACTCGAACTTTTCACTACCCCTTGTTGAAAAAGGTCGCCGTAGCTAATCAAAAAAGTTGATTTTTCATTTCCACCGCTCACGTTTAAGGTATTATCAGAAAAATAACCCGTTTGAAAAGCGTCTTTTGTGTGGTCAAAAAAATCTCGTGAATTTTTCCCACCATGCGGATTTGCGAGTGTTCCTGGGGCGATTGCGTATCGAATTGAACCATCCGCAAGCGTTACAAATCCTTGATAACCAGATGCAGTTGGGTTGGTAATAAATTGATCAGCACCTCCAGTTCTATCAGCAATTAAATCCCCAAAATTTGAACGATTACCTAATGAAAAAAGCCCGTTTGAACCTTGTCCATAGCGGTTTTGTAAAGGGTGCATTTTATTTACTTGATCAATTGAAAAAGTAGATTTGAACGAAACATTTAATTTTCCATCCGTATTTCTGCCTTTTTTTGTGGTAATGATGATAACTCCATTTGCCGCCCTCGAACCCCAAAGTGCCGCCGCTGATGCACCTTTCAAAACCTCTACTCGTTCAATATCTTCGGGATTAATATCATTTATTCGAGACTGTTGAATAATACCATTACTGCGGGCAGCACCAATATTATCGGTAGAATTACTAACAGGCATTCCGTCAATGATAAAAAGAGGTTGTGCATTGCCGTTGATAGTATTTTGCCCTCTGATTTGAATGTATGAACCCGCACCAGGGTCGCCGCCATTTCGAGTGACTAAAACGCCCGAAATTTTGCCACTTAATCCATTTAAAACCCCCGTTTCGCCCGATTGAACTATATTATTACCTTTCAACGATGATGCAGAAGAAGCAAATTTATCCCGCTCTCCTTTCAAACCTAATGCGGTCACGACGATAGTTTCAAATTCTACAATATATTCCGTTAAGGAGACATTAATTATTGAACGCCCCTCAATTTTTTCCTCTTTAGTTTTCATACCAACAAATGAGAAAATTAAGGCAGAAGCCGATGAAGGGACATTTATCGTATATTTACCAAATTTATCTGTAAGCGTACTGATGTTAGTACCTTTTACATTCACAGTGGTACCAATGGATTTAAGACTGTCAGCAAAAATGACAGTTCCACTAATTTGTTTATTTTGAGCTAAAACTAATTGGCAACAAAAAATTAGGGTACAAAATGTTAGAACAATTATTATAATTTTCATGAAAATTTACTATTGTTTAAGGTCTAAGAGAAATGAAATTCTAATTTCTAAGATTAAACTTCAACTGGGTATCAAAAGTTCAGAATAAATTATTTTAAAGGTTCTTGTATCTAAGTTAGAGGTTATTTTAAAGCGTAAATATTTGATTTTCAAGGATAAAAAGCAATTGTTTTAAAGAAATAGATTTTTACCTAAGTACACTGTTTAATAAATATTCTGGTATTTTTCAGAACAGGATTATGGAAGATTAACAGGACTAACAGGATTGAATTTTAAAATCCTGTTAGTCCTGTTAATCAAATAAATCCTGTTCTAATTTTTACGTAAGAAAACTAATTAAACAGTTTACTAAGTTGCTTTTAAATAATATTTTTCGGAACTCTGCAATTTTTGAGCGGAAATTTGGAAAAATTTATTTTCGACGGCAACGTAAATGCTGAGCCATTGCTTATGGTTACTAATCCTTGCCTCCAAAGCAACTGATAATGAACCAAATTTAAGTAAAAATGCCGTGCGTTCTTGTGAGATAGGTATTTGACTTACCCATCTCATACAGGAAAACTACCAATAATTAAATAACTGACATGTAATCCAAATATCATTCAATGTTTAAATGAGTTTATCTTAATAAAAAATATAAAAAAGTGGTTATATTTGATTTATTTTATATCCGTCAATTTAATTTATTCAAAACTTCTCTATCCATACCATGAAATTACAACTTCTATCTTTCTTGATTGATGATGATCTTGACGACCAAGAGATTTTTTCCGTTGCCCTCAAGGAAGCCTATCCCACCATGCAATGTGTCTTTGCAAATGATGGTTTAAAGGCATTAGATAAACTTACTAATGACCTTTCATTTGTGCCTGATTTTATTTTCATCGACATCAATATGCCACGCATGGATGGCATACAATGTTTAACTGAATTGAAAAAACTGCCGCACTTGGCAGCTATTCCCGTTTATATGTATTCTACTTCAGCCGAGCCACAAACTGTAGTCCAATGTAAGCATCTTGGAGCCACTGATTTCGTTCAAAAAGTTTCTGACATAAGGAAACTGGAAGAAATACTAAAAAAAGTATTCCAAACCCTATAAACGGTAATTCAATGGAAAAAGCAAATAACACCAATCTTAATTTTCTTTTAGGTGGTGGTGAGATGGGACGGCTCACCCGTGAAAAAGATTGGAGCAAAACAACTCTTGGCTCTCCACAATTCTGGTCACAAAGTTTACGCACCACGCTGGGCATTATTCTCAACTCTAAGTTTCCGATGTTTTTATTTTGGGGAGAAGAATTGACTTGTTTTTATAATGATGCCTACCGACCAAGTTTAGGTAAAGATGGCAAGCACCCTTCCATACTTGGCATGAAAGGAGCAGATGCTTGGCAAGAAATTTGGCATATCATCAAACCTTTAATTGACCAAGTGCTGGCAGGTGGAGACGGAATTTGGAGAGAAGACGAGTTAATTCCTATTTACAGGAATGGATTAATGGAAGATGTTTATTGGACTTTTAGCTACAGTCCAGTAAATGATGAATCAGGGAAACCAGCGGGGGTTTTTGTGGCTTGTACTGAAACCACCGAAAAAGTTTTTACCCAAAAAAAACTGGTAAAAAGTGCAAACGAATTGCAGAATTTATTTGAAAATGCTCCATTTAGTCTGATGGTTTTAGAAGGCGAGGATTTAGTTATTACTTTAGCAAATAAATTAACTAAAGCAATAACGCAACGACCTGATGAAGAATTTGTTGGGAAAAGGCTTCATGAAATTGTTCCCGAAGCCATAGAGCAAGGGTTTGATGTTTTACTCAAAAATGTGATGGAAACAGGCATCACTTTTAATGCATCCGAAGTGCCTGTAAACTTTACCTTTGATGGAAAGTCAGGAACCCATTACTTGGATTATTCTTACCAGCCCTTTAATGAAATGGGTAAGCCAAAAGGTATTGTTTCTATTGCTATAGATGTAACTGAAAAAGTACTTGCCCGACAAAAAATTGAAAAGAGTGAAGAAAAATACCGTAGCATTTTTGAAAGCATTGATGAAGGCTTTTGTGTACATGAACTTATTCTGGATGAAAATAACAAAATTACCGATCTGTTATTCAGGGAAGTCAATGAGGCTTTTGAAAAGCATACAGGCGTAAAAAATGCGAAGGGCAAAAGGGTCAGGGAACTATTTCCTCAGGTTGAACAACACTGGCTTGATTCCTTTACCATTGTTTATAAAACAGGAGAGCCGGTACGTGTAGAAGGCTATCAGGCTGATGCACAACGCTGGCTGACTACGCAATATTCTCGTATTGGCGGTGAGGGAAGCAGGCTTATAGCTGCCGTTTTTAACGACATCACTGAACGGAAACAACAGGAGCAGAAACAGGGGTATCTGTTGGAATTAAGTGATGAATTAAAAACGATAACTGATCCACATGAGATACAATCCACAGCTGTTACTCAGTTGGGTAAATATTTGAAATCCGCACGGGCAGGCTATGCCGAAGACGGGGGTGATGGAGACACCATCGTAATTACCCGCAACTATATAGACGGAACACCAAGTATTGAGGGAACCTATCAGTATAATGATTATGGTCCTGAGCTGGTAAAGGAGCTACGGGCTGGACGTATTGTAGTCCGTAATGATATTGCCAACGATGCAAGTCTGGTATCAGCGGAAAAAGAAGCACATGCTCTGTTGCAATTAGGTGCAATGGTAAACGTGCCTTTAGTAAAAAACAGACAGTTGGTGGCTATCCTCTTTGTACATTTTACGAAAGCACATCATTTTTCAGAGCAAGAGTTAGCGTTGATTGAAGAAACTGCAGAACGTACATGGGCTGCAGTAATGAGAGCAAGAGCGGAAGACGCATTGCGTCACAGCCAACAAACGCTACATTCTTTCGTAACCACAAGTTCGTCAGTTGTATTTAATATGAGTGCCGACTGGCAAACCTTGAATATGATGGATGGTCAGGGATTTCTTACCAGCAGAGAGAATGCAAGCACGTGGCTAAACGATTTCATTCCTGATTTTGAAAGGTCAAAAGTGTCGACAGCATTTAAAAAAGCCATTCAGCAAAAAGTAATGTATGAACTTGAACACCAGATTATTGATATTACGGGAGAATTGGCATGGGTTGATGTTCGGGCGGTTCCCATATTTGATGAAGGAAAAAACATAGTAGAATGGATAGGAGCAGCAAGCAATATTACCCCACGAAAAAATGCGGAAGAAGCCTTACGAAAAACAAAAGAACAACTTGAACTTAGTATTAGTGCAGGTACGATAGGCATCTGGACGTTAGACGTAAAAAATAATAGCCTTTATTGGAGCAAACAGCAATGTGAATTGTATGGTTTGTCAGAAAATGAATTTGAAGGTACAACTGAAGCCTTCTGGAAATTTGTTTTACTTGAAGACCAAGAAAGACTTAAAAAAGAATCGGCACAGCATTTTGTGGATAAGAAAACCGAGCTTGTTCAGCAATTTCGTATTACCCGAAAAGATGGGAAACAACGATGGGTAGAAAGCCGCAACCGCACGCAGTTTGATGAGCTGGATATGCCTGCGTACATAACAGGAATTAATTTAGACATTACGGCTGAAAAATCCTTTGCCCAGGAACTGGAAAATAAAGTTATAGAGCGGACTTTAGAAATAAACCGACAAAAAGCATTCACAGAAACCATTCTTAATTCAACTCCAGATTTAATTGCAGTGTATGACCTTGATACTCGTTTACTCGCACTTAACAAGGCGAGCGAAGATTTATTTAACATAAAAAAAGAGGATATAATAGGCAAAATTTATACCGATGTTTTTCCTTTTGCTAAAGGCGGACAAGGCGAAAAAGACTTGATGCGAGCTTTCAATGGCGAATCCGTTCATAATGAGGTATACTTTTCTGCCGTTACTGGCAGGTCTTATGAAAACTTTATTTTACCCCTGCGAGATGAAACGGATAAAATTTATGCTGCCGTTGCCATTGCTCATGACATTACTGAAAGTTTGAAAACAACGGAGTTGATAAGGCAATCGGAAGAAAAATTCAATAAACTCTTTTCGGCTTCGCCTTTGGCATTAACGCTTTCTGAAATTCAATCGGGTCAGGTAGTTGATGTCAATGAAGTTTACGTTGAAATAACGGGTTATGACAAAAGTGAATCCATCGGCAAAAATTCCATAAATTTAAACTTGATTAATAGCAAAAGCCGAAAAAATATATTAGCCGAAATTCTGAAAAACGGTTTTGTGAAAAATTTAGAGGTTGAAATAACCCACAAAAACGGGCGAATAATTCCTGTGCTTCTTTCTACTGAAACAATACAAATCGGAGATAAAGAATATTTTCTCTCTGCGATTATTAATATTACTGAACGCAAAAATGCCGAGCAAAAGATTATAGAATCTGCTGAAAAATTGGGTGAGAAAAATCTTGAACTCGAACGCATCAACAAGGAATTAGAGTCATTTAATTACATTGCCAGCCACGATTTGCAGGAACCACTGCGTAAAATTACTACCTTCATTAATCTTATTGAAATGAACAAGTTTGAGAAGGAATTAACAGAAAAGTATTTTTACAAAATCAATGATAGTGCCATTCGAATGTCAAAGTTAATCCAATCTATTTTGGATTTTAGCCGCATTTCAAAAACAAAAGTCCGTTTAATTAATATTGATTTAAACAAAGTGCTGGCAGATGTAGAAGACGATTTTGAGATATTAATACAAGAAAAAGGAGCCACCATAAAAAGTATGCCGTTGCCTGTGTTAAAAGCAAACGCTTTGCAGATGCACCAAGTTTTTGCCAATCTTATTAGCAATTCTATTAAGTTTTCAACTAAAAAACCTGAAATTATAATTGAGGCAAAAGAAGTGAGCCACAAAGATAT
This sequence comes from Arcicella sp., assembly GCA_025354645.1. Classification (GTDB taxonomy): domain Bacteria; phylum Bacteroidota; class Bacteroidia; order Cytophagales; family Spirosomataceae; genus Arcicella. The sequence continues at coordinate 29,907 of JANXML010000098.1, forward strand.
AGCAGTTGGGGCGAGCCAGTTTAAATCAAACGCTGAACAAAAATTTATACAGCTTACATTTTCTGACAACGGCATCGGCTTTGCTTCGGGGTTCAAAGACAAAATATTTGAAGTATTTCAACGGCTTCATGGTCAATCCGAATATTCAGGAACGGGTATTGGACTGAGCATCGTAAAGAAAATTGTGGAAGCACACAATGGCTTCATTAGCGTAGAATCAGTTGAAGGTACTGGAACAGTGTTTACTATTACGTTGCCCAAAACCTCCTAAATGTTGGACAGTTTCACGAGTAGAGCATCAAAAAGTGTGGGACAAATAATTTTTGATGCTCCTAACCTGAAAGCAAATGAGATTTTATGAGACAATTTTACATTGACGTTCTTGAAATATAAAATGTTTATCTCACACTTTTTGATGCACATTAAAGTAAGTTTCGTTGCTCGTTCAATCATGTAATACTCAAATAAAAAATCCTTTTAAATCTGCTTTATCTGCGTAACATCAGTTATTAAACGTGAATAATGGGAATACTCTAAGAAAAGAACAATTTAAGTAGCAGTAGTAACTTGCATCTGATTCTGTATTGGAGCTAAGGGTTTAATATTTTTTTTAAATGTTTTGATTGAAGGCAATTTATAGTTGTACGTGTAGGCAATCATATTTGCCCAAATATTGATTCCAAAATCGACTTTACTTCTGTGTCGAGTGTGTTGGATTTTCGCTTTATTTTTCAATAAATTATTAGTTGTTTCTATTAAACCCCGATGTCATTTATGATATTCGACTCTTGGAGGGTATTTTATAGGAACCATATTTTTATGCACTTTTGTTACTAAATGAATGCCGTTTTTTTCCAATTCATTGTTAACCGAAGTGATGTATCCCTTGTCTCCAATAAGTAATCCCCAGGAGTTTTCAGTGATCTTTCGAAGAAGGACTTTATTATTATCTGCCACATTTCCTGTGGAGATGATCAAGTCAATTATTTGACAGGTTAAACGCATTTAAATATTAGCGAGCATTTGGCTTAGATACTGGTCATTCCAACCTGCCAATTTTCTTCTACTTTTAATACTTTCTTTGTCAGTTATATTATTCAGTAATTGTAATGACAACTTACGAATTATTGC
>JANXML010000129.1 GCA_025354645.1 Arcicella sp.
CGGGTGAATCAGTAATATTTCGTAAATTTGATAAACAGGTTCAAACAAAAAAATAAATGTTATGAAAGAGATATTTTTTATCGTTGAAGAAGACCATGATAATGGTTATGTGGCTCGTGCAATCGGTCATTCAATTTTCACTGAGGCGGAGACCATCAAAGAACTCAAAATCAATATTAAAGAAGTATTGGAATGTCACTTTGATAATCCAGCGGATATGCCCAAAATTGCCAACTTACATTTTGTGAAAGATGAAATATTAGCCCTTGTTTAATGTATGAGAACACCAAGAGATGAAACGGGGCAGATGCTTTTGAAGTTGTTGAGAAAGCATTTTGGATATGAGCAGTCAAGGCAAGTAGGTAGTCATATAAGAACAACCACTCAGGAAAATGGAGAACATCATGTAAGTGTTCCAAACCATAATCCCATAAAAATAGGAACGCTAAATGGTATTATTGGTGATGTGGCGGAACATTTTCAAATTAGTAAAGAGGAGGTTGTAATGGTTTTATTTGGATAAAAGGCATACTGGCAATCACAAAAAAGCTATGAAAATCTTAGAAGCAAAATATCTCAGAGCGTATTTGATTTGTATAACATTTTCAGATAATACAAACCAAACAATTGACTTTGAACCCTTTTTAAATCATAAAAAACACGAAGTTTTTGAATACTATAAACAATTACCCAATTTTATAAACTTCAAAATTGAAAAAGGAAATATTGTTTGGGGAGAAGATTGGGATTTAATATTTCCAGTTGAGCAATTATATAATGGTAAAGTATTGACATAGTTGATAATTGACAATTGATAATTATGAACTGTCAATTATCAACTATCAACTACAAAAGTGCCGCCACCCCAGGCAAAACCTTTCCTTCCATATATTCCAACAAAGCACCACCGCCCGTTGATACGTAGGACACACGGTTGCCGTAGCCCGCATTGTTCACCGCAGCGGCAGAATCTCCTCCTCCGATTAAAGAGAATGCACCGTTTTCTTCGGTAGCCGTAACGACTGCATCCGCAATGGCATTGGTTCCGTGGGCGAAATTTGGAAATTCAAAAACGCCCATTGGACCGTTCCAAAGCACAGTTTTTGAAGATTCTATGACGTTTTTAAATAATTTTGCCGTCTCTGGACCAATGTCCAATCCTTGCCATCCATCTGGAATTTCACCCGTTTTTACGACCTGACGATTCGCTTCGTTTGAGAAAGCATCGGCACATAAATTATCTACGGGCATATATATTTTTACGCCTTTTTCAACCGCTTTTTTCAAAATTTCTTTCGCTAATTCCACTTTATCAGGTTCAGAAATTGACTTGCCGATTTTTCCGCCTTCTGCGAATGTGAACGTATAAGTCATTCCACCACCAATGATGAGGTTATCGACTTTATCCAACAATTTTTCAATCAACAAAATCTTATCCGAAACCTTTGAACCGCCCATAATTGCGGTGAAAGGTCTTTCGGCGTGTTCCAAAACTTTTTGGGCATTTTCAATCTCGGCTTGCATGACAAAACCAGAAATACGGTCTTTGAAGAACTGACCAATAACTGCCGTGGAAGCATGAGCCCTGTGAGCCGTTCCGAAGGCATCATTTACCCAAACATCACCTAATTTTGAGAGTTTTTCAGCAAATTCAACATTTCCTTTTTCTTCTTCTTTATAAAAACGAAGATTTTCTAATAACAAAATCTCTCCCGCTTGCAAAGCATTGGCTTGGTCAATGGCAGACTGTCCGATACAATCATCCGCAAATTTCACGGGACGCCCAAACACTACTGAAAGTGGATTGACAAGGTGTTTTAACGAATATTTATCCGTTGGTCCATCTTTCGGACGACCCAAATGTGACATCAAAACCACCGAACCGCCATCGTTCAATATTTTATTAATAGTCGGAATGGTTGCTTTGATACGAGTATCGTCGGTAATTTCAAAACGTTCGTTCAAAGGAACATTAAAATCTACACGGATTAAGGCACGCTTGCCTGCGAAGTTATAAGAATTTACAGTTTGCATTTTTTCAGTTATCAGTGAACAGTTATCAGTAAACAATAAGCAGTAAACAATAAGCAGAGGTTTTCTGTATAGCTGTTTACTGATAACTGTTTACTGATAACAAATATACGTTTTTGATAGAAGTTCACGAAATAAGACTGTGAAATGGTTTGTTTTATGTGAATTATCAATGAATTATTTTAAAATTTATTTTTATAATGATAAATGCCATTCACTTATTTTTTGGGCTTTTCCAAATCCCTGCAATCGGGCAATTCTTTGGCATCAAAACCAGAACTAACGTAGCACTTTCCGTAAACTGATTGATAGTAAATTTTGGTTTGAATTGAGTCATGGTTATAAAATAATTGAGCAAATTTATGCCCTTCTTTTGACAAAGAGATTTGAATTGGATTAACAGTTTCATTAGAAGCCATCGTCCGCCCTTCGAGACTACTTTTGCTATAATTATTAGATTCTGTCGCTACCTCATAAACATTACAAAATTCATTATAGGTTTTCCCTTTATATTTTATTTCTACTTTTTTGATGAGGGCAGGTCCGATACCCTTATTTATGACATTTATTTTAAAATCTTCTTTTATTCCTGAACCATCACCAAAATTGGTTCCTGATAGTTCAATACAGGGCCAAACATTAGCGTGTTGTTGTTCCATCAAAAGACGAGTTTGAACATAATAAACAATCAAAGTCATAACACCAATTAAAATTGCACAAATTGAAAGAATGCGGTCAGTATTAAGTTTTTCTAAAATTTTGCTCATGGTTATTTTGTGTAAGTATTTGGAATAAATTAATTCATGGCATGACTTAACTCGTAAGTCATTGATAATGAATTAATTATGCTAAGTCATGCCATGAATATTCTATTAATTAATTTTATACAGACACTTAAAATTGTAAGTAATGGAATATTCAAAACTAAACTCGTAGAGCGTAAAATAGCGTAATTAAGATTATTGTGTTCTTCCGAACATCAAAAATTGAAAAACGAACATCAAAAACCTAATAACTCCCCCCAGCTCCACCACCACCTGAATCTCCACCGCCAAAGCGAAACGTATCGCCCTGCTGTGGAATTTTGGATTGGACTAACTGCGACATCAACATGGCTTCTAAATTAAAACCTTCAAATTCATCGTCGGGTTGATAGGTAAAGCCTTTTTTCTCTGTTTTTAGGTATTGAATCAATCCTCCTGAAAGGGCAATTAATAGAATTCCACCCAAGGTTAAAGCAATTTCTACGGGTAGTATTGAGAAATAAAATCGGTAAGTAAAGATGGAAAATCCCAAGGTAATGAGTCCTAAAACCATTATTAAACGGTCACGATTGCGAAGCCCAAAGAAGATATATATTAATGGAATTAGTGCTGTAAAAAAATAAAACATTGGAGCAAAAGCCACTTGGGGAGAAACTGACAAGGATAAGTTATTAATTAAAGCATTTCCTTCTCTGACAATCAGATAATTTCCTCCAAGATAAAACGTAATTAAGGAAAGCGTTTTCAGTATAGTTAAACAGGTTTCATAGTATAAATAATCCTTGCGAGTGGACAGTTTTTTTACCGCAAAATAAATTCCTGCCGAAACGATCATCACAATAAAAGGGAGCAATGTTTTACCCCAAAATGATTCCAGAGCAATAGTTACAAAAATACCTAAAATTAAGAAATACGTCAACGTACAAACAACTGATTCAGCATAACGAACAGTTGTGGCAACGAAAAGAGGTAGAAAAAGCATTAAGAAAAGCCATGTAGGCGGGTTGAGTTTCTCGAAAAGAAAATAAATGCCAGCACAAAATGCCCCCAAAGTCATGTAGATTAAGGCATTATCAACGCCCGAATGATAGAGTTTGCGACCTTTAATGAGATTTTCGAGTAAAATTAAAAAAATGCCTCCAACAATTGTGCTTTGAATAACTGCTGCTATGTTGATATTTTCTTCATAAATACTAATGAAGAAAACAGACATTAAACTCACCGAAACGCCTGCCGCTAAAATGGTGAAAATGAACAACCCAATTTTGAGAAAAATATTAGGGTCGTAATAATCATGGAGATAAGTTTTTTCGATTTCTATTGATTGTTCTTTGTTCAAAAAACCTTGTTTCAGCCACTTTTGGGCAGTTTTATGAATAAAGTCATTTTCTGACCATATCGGATTGTATGCTTTCATAGTTTTATTTTTTATGTTGTCATTGCGAGGCACGAAACAATTTCTCAGATTATTTTTTCTGTCATTGCGAGGCACGAAGCAATCCTTCGGAATGATGAAGAGGCATTCGAATTCAGCGGTCAATTCATTATGCCCACAGGATTGCTTCGTACCTCGCAATGACAGAAAATAAAATAATTGCTTCGTGCCTTGCAATGACATCGACAATCAAACTCGTTTATAAACTCCTTTTTCCACCAATTTATACCGTCTTTCCAAAGCTGGAATTCTTTTAAATAATTTTGGGGCAAGGTTTACTTTATCTATAATTATATCAGGGGAATCTTTTTCAAAATTTCTGAGAATACTGATTACATTATCGTAATTATCAAGATTTTCTAATTCGTATTTCGCTAAATTCCAATTCAAATAAGGGGTTGCAGCATAGTTATTTTTGTATTCTTCCATGCCGTCGCCTAATACTAATACTCGTTTATTTTTGATTTTTACATCCTGAGTTTTTCCTAATTTCAAGTTTTTTAATTGTATAAAATCACCATTTCCACTTGAATAAACCGCCTGATAATGAATTAATAATATGGAGGCAAAAACACCCAAAAATATCAATTCTGCCAGCCATAGTTTTTTGAAACTGTTAAAGAAATTTATGGTAAAAAAGGCTAAGGCAGGCACAAATAAAATGAATTGCATGGGTGCTAAGAAGGGCATTAATCCAATAGAAATTACCCCTGCAATCGTCCAGAGCATCATTACCTGTTGGCAACGTACTTGAAAATTATTAAATCCAAAGGCATTGACTAATCTCAAAAACCCTAAAATACCTAATCCAAAAGGAATGATTAAGGTTACTAATAATGATTTAAAATCGTTAAGGTTATACTGCCTTATTTGGAAGACAGAAGAGATGAAGTTTCTCGAAAAGGCAGAATATGTTCCGTCTAAATAAAAGTATAAAGCCGTTAATAATAATGGAAATAAAAATCCAAAAATGGCTAAGGAATATTGACGAATATTGGCACCACTGAAAAATACTAAAGAAGCCATTGCCCAAAGGATAAAAATACAGGCAGGAGGATAGAACAAGGATGCAATTCCAATCAAAAATCCAATTTCAAAAACCTCATCCGTTGACTGTAAGCGACTGATTTGACGAAATAAAGTACCCAAAGACATCAACACAAATGTAGTTGCCATCAACACGGGCGAAAGCGTGCAACAATCGAAGGAAATATTAAGAAAAAGTAGGTAAATCAGTCCTGGAACGTAGTTTCTTTTTGATAAAACATCACGATTATTTATCATTACATTAAAATAAATAACCTGAATGGATGCAAATGTCAAAGCCGCAATCTGATAAACCGTTTGCGAGCGTCCGAAAAGTCCATCGAGTCCAGCGTAAACTAAGGCAGAAAGGGGAGCGGTGTTATCCCAAATTTCGGAATACATCACAAAACCTTTGTTGATCTGTTCTCCCACAAGCATCCATTGCAATTCTGGAATCAGTTGAGGCAAGCCCACCAAATAGACGGGCAGACGCACCAAAATGAGCAAAATCAATAAACTAAATATTTGGTAAACCGCATTTACCTTAAAAAAACTAAGCATTTTTTCGATGTTTGATGTTCGGGATTCGATGTTTGATGTTTGTAATTCGATGTTCGATGTTCGTTTTTCGATGTTCGGGATTCGATGTTTGATGTTCGGGTTTCGATGTTCGTAATTCGATAGTTAAAATTTGTTGCCGAACATCGAACAACAAAAATCGAACATCGAAAAAACTACTTTATCTCTACAATATCAAAAATATAATCCTTTCGTGCTTCATTTGGGTAACATGATTGCCAATCAGATGCTGAGAAGGTCTTTTCAAAATTCTTTCCACCGTCTGTACAAGCAATGGTTACATTAAATTTTGAAGCTACGTTGTAAGGATTGACCACTAAAATTGCCAATTTATTTCCCATTCGCATGGTTCTGACTAATAAATTATCGGTGTTATCCTTCAATTCATAGCCTTTTTCTTGGCGATAATTGCTCTCTCCTGCAAATTTATACTTAGATTTCCATAAATGAAATTCTGCCTGTGGCGTTCTCATGTCCACGGCTGAAATGTTTTCGTTGTTGGTAAACTTTTTTCTGGTACCTAATAAGTTCAATGCAAACTGAAAACCGTTGTAACAATCTGAATTTAAGTTCGGAACGGGACGATTCCATTCATGAAAATGCAAGCCCGAAAAGAATACCGACATCGTTGATTTGAAGGCTTGATCACGGGTTAAATATCCAGTAAATCCATTTTTTGTTCCTCCATCTTTCCGATTTCCATCCTTGTATTGCCAACCCGTCACTCGGTCGCAAATCAACTTTGCTTGCATAAAACAAAGGTCTTTCTCAATACTGTGCAGATACGAATAATTTTTTTCTGCCATACTCACTACCCTTGCTAAATAATGCTCAATATTGGCACTTTTCCCGTAGGCGTTGAAGGTTCTCACGCCATCATTGTAGCCGTTCATTGCAGTTTCGCCGTAATGAGAAATCTCTAAAAGTGGGGCGAAGTTTTCAGAATCTGTTACTCGATAATCAACGCCATCAAAGTTTTGTACGCTCGTATAAATTGGATTGATGTGATTGGGATTAACCTTACCAGTTTCATCTGGATAGCCGTTTTTAGTCAAATTCCCTACGTCGGCAATAATTGGATGCACATACATTGCCTGAAAAATCCCTTGCAAATTATCACAAAGCGATTTAATAAAACGTAACGATTTGCGTGGATTTGAACCGTTTTCATAGTTATTTTCCCAGTCAATATCCACCAATCCGATGCGTTGTTTTCCTGGTAAATAATATTCTCCGAATTCGGTTGAACGTGCGGCACTTTTCCCCATTTCAGCAAGGTCAGCTTCGGTTTTTGCCTCCCAATTATTCAAATCTACTCCGCCCGTTTGCAAACGTTTTTCGATGGGTAAAGCCGATGAAAACGTATTCATGTTTACAGATTTGCGGGTATTGTAATTATTAGGGAATGCCCGCCCTTTATCTGGGTCAATGAAAAAATTCCAATCGACTCCTTCCTTGCTGTGTTCATGATAGTCAACTGAACCCCATATTCCTCGATTTCTCAAAGAAATTCTTTTCTGGATATAAACTTTTGATAATGTTGTATGAAGCGTTACAATCCAATTTGGAAGATAAAAACCTAAATTTTTGTTAAATGAAGTCGGATAAACCACATCGGGAAAAAGATTAGGAGAAAAAGTGTCATTATTTCTCTCTAAGGGAACCGTGCTTAATGTGGCTGGAAAGGACGTAACCACCTCAGAACTTCCTGCATTAAGCGATTCCGTTTTAAAAGCAGGACCTTTGTCTTCAATTTTATCGGCAACTGGAATTGTTTTTTTAGTGGTTTGAGCCACGGGTTTTTCATTTACACATTGAAGACAAACGAATGTTACTGACAAAAATGTAGTTGTAAGTAATAACTTAAAAGTTTTTTGAAATTTTGAGGCTTTGGTAAGTTTCATAAAGGGATGAGATTTAAACTAAATTGAAACAATAACCTTCCCAAATAAATAAGGTAGGAAGAGAAAAATGCAGGGTTTAAGAAAATAATTCCGAAATTTGTAAACTATCACGTTTAAACAACAGGAATGAGTGAGATTTTGTTAAGAATTTAACAATTGCTTACTAATTCATACAAATTAATACAATCCGTTTGTACTATAAATCATTGATTTTCAATACGTTAATTAAGATTTGTAAGTATTTATGTGGTTGCAAACATAATGGAATCGAAAAGACAACAACAGTTCGCAAAATTGATAATGCAAGATTTAAGCGAAATTTTTCAGAAAGATATGAAAAATACCTTCGGGAATGCTTTCGTAACAATTGCGGATGTAAAAATGACTCCTGATTTATCCATTGCTCGAACGTATTTGAGTTTCATGCTCACCAACGATAAGCAAGGATTATTGCAAGACATCCGTGAAAAAACGAAAGTAATTAGAGGAATTTTGGGTAATAAAATTAAAAATCAAGTTCGTATTGTACCACAACTTGAATTTTTTATTGACGATACCGCAGAATACGCTGCTCACATTGACTCAGTTTTTGCCTCCATCGAAATCCCACCTTTGAAAGAAGGGGAGGAGATTGAATTATAGTTTTTTATCCACTGTCAGGAATAAAAGTTGAATTCCTGACAGTGGTTGAAAACCCTGTCAGCGGATAATTAGGGAATTTTTTTTAACCAATCCATATATTCCTATGCTTTCGCCACCTCTTCTGCATAGGCATAGCTCTCTTTTGAGCCAATATCAATCCAAATATCTTCAATTAAAAATACCCTTAATTTATGACTATTTTCAGTTAATAACTTGCTAATTAATTGCCAGGCTTTATAAGGTTTGTTTACTGGAATCAAATCAATTAGCTCCTTTTTTAACAAATAAATCCCTCCATTTGCCTCCATTTCCAAAATTGGTTTTTCATCAATCCGAATCACTTCGCCGTTTTCAGAACTGATGAGTCCGTAAGGTAAGGACGTTTTATAGCTGAAAGTTGCGATTGACATATCGGCGTGATTTGTCAAGAAACTGAAATAGAAATCTGATAAATTAATATTCGTAAATAAGTCTGCATTTATGACCAAAATCGTGTCGTGTTTAAATATATTTTTTTCGCAATTACCTAAGATTCCAATATCATCAAGCGGGGTGTTTTCATGAAGAATATTGATGTTTGAATAGGAAGAATCGCTTTCTAAAAACTCAATAATAGTTTCTGCTAAATAACAGACTGAAACCGAAATATCTGTGATATTATGCTTAAAAAGTAAATCAATAATTCCCTCAATAATGGGTTTGCCATTAATTTTAAGAAGCGGCTTTGGAATGGTTGAAGTTAAAGGCAGAAGCCTTGTTCCTTTGCCTCCTGCCATTATTATGGCTGATATTGGCAATTTTGAGGGTAAATTTTTCATAGAATTAGGTCTGATAAAAGGTAAAAATACTATTAATTACTGCGTCTATTTCATGGTTTGTAATGGATGTGGAGCATGGCAACATCAAGCCCAATTCAGAGATTTTACCTGAATTATTTTGCTCTGAAACGTATAAATCATTTACGAATATTGGCAATTTATTAATCGGAATCCAAAGCGGGCGAATCTCTATTTTTTGCGTTTGTAGATGTTTAATCAAATTTAGTTTATCAGGAAAAAGAGCCACATATTGCCAACAATTACTGACCACATCTGCGTTAATTTTTTGAATCTTAACACCTTCGATTTGGGTTAATTTCTCATTATATCTCTGAGAAATTTCTTGTTTACGTTGCACAAATAAAGGCAATTGTTCAACTTGAGCCACGCCCATTGCTGCTAAAATATTTACCAATCTGTAATTATATCCCAAATCATCGTGGTAATAATCAAACGTGGAGGCTTTTGCTTGGGTAGTCAGATGTTTTGCTTTTTTGGCTAAAACTTCATCATTGGTCAAAATCATTCCGCCGCCGCCCGTCGTGATTATTTTATTGCCATTGAAACTCAGCGTTGCCATTTTGCCCCAATTGTCAGCGTGTTTCTGTTTGTAAAGTGACCCCAAACATTCAGCGGCATCTTCCACGATGGTTAAATTATATTTTTCTGAAAGTATAATCAATTCATTCATTTCTGCCATATTTCCCAACACATGAACAGGTAAAAGGGCTTTAATTCTTTTTTTTGAGGCTTTATGAAAACAGAAACCATTTTTCATTTCACACTCCAACCCTAAAAAATTTGCCAATAATTCCGTGTCTATTTGCCAACTATCAGGCGTAATATCCATCAAAATTGGGTCGGCTTTCAAGTATTTTATGGCATTGGCGGTTGCAACAAAGGTTAAATTATTGGTTATCACTAAATCGTTCTGTTCAACGCCTGCCAAGAGCAAACTTATGTGGAGAGCCGTTGTGCCACTGCTCACCGCAACGGCATATTTTGTGTTCGTATATTCAGCAATTAAACGTTCAAATTTATCAACATAAGAACCCGTTGCCGACACCCAATTCGTATCTAAACAATCTTTTATGTAGAGCCATTCGTTGCCAGCAAGGTTTGGGACGGAAAGTGGAATCATCTTTAGAGGTTTTTGTATTTAGCCGAGAACGAGTCTCCAATTAAACCGCATTGAATTAATTTGTGAATTTCTGCAATGCCATCAGGAACATTTTTGGTAATTCTAAATCCTAATTTTGTTTGAATTTTATCACAATTTACCCGATAATCTCGGGGGTCTTCATCTCGACTAACGAAGTTTACAACCATGTTCGGAATCACTTTTTTGATTTCAACAGTCAGCATTTCTTTGGTATAATTTTCTTTCGTATCTCCTACATTAAAAACCTCATTTTTAACCAATTTTTCATCTGATTTCAAGACCAACGCAACGGCACTTGCCAAGTCGTAAACGTGACAATAAGGTCGCCAAAATTTCTCTCCATAGATTTGTAATGCCTTGCCAACGCTCACATCACGGGTAAATTCATTAACCGTCAAATCAAAGCGGGTGCGGGGAGAAACCCCATAAACCGTTGAAAAACGAAGGATTGTTGAACAAAGCGTTGAATTGGTTTGGGATAACAAATATTGCTCGAACGCAACTTTTGTCTCCGCATAATGCGAAATGGGTCTCAAATCCGCCGATTCATCCAAGAGAATATTAGGGTCAGACATTTTGCCATAATTACTACAGGTTGAAGTAAAAACAAATCTTTTTATGTCAGATTCTTGAACAATTTTATGGAGTAAAATGGAGGCTTCCACGTTTACTTTGGTGGCTTCTTCTGGAAAAGCCTTGCAAGTAGGGTCGCTTACGATGGCAGCTAAGTGACAAACCGCATCAACATTTTTGAGAGCTTTCCGAACATCAGATTCTTGACAAATATCGCCTTTGACGAATTCAAATTTAGGGTTTGTATAAAGATCAATTAAGGCATCCCCACCAAATTTTAGGTTATCAATAGTCTTCACAAAATAACCCTCATTCAATAAAATTCTAACTAATTGAGAGCCAATATAACCCGCTCCACCCGTTACAAGTACCGTTTTTATCATAGTTTTATTGGTTTAAAATAGTATCAAAAGCCTTCAAAATATCATCACAAATCAAATCAGGGTGGAAATGAGCCACTAATTTCTTTCCTTTTTCGCCCATTGTTTTATGTTCAGAAATATTGTTCATCATCATACCCATTTTTTCGACTAATTCTTCTTTATCTGTAGGGTCGAAGGTATAGCCATTTTCACCTTCTTGCACCAAATCGGATGCACTTCCACATCGATTTGAAACAATAATTGGCATTCCGTAAACCAAAGCCTCGTTCACCAAAAACCCAAAAGGCTCGAAAAGACTTGGTAAAATTGCTACATCCGCAAGGGCATATCGGGCTGGTACTTCGTGCCATTCGCAGGCAGGTAAAAAAATAATTCCTTCAATATTTTTTAAAGAAACTAATGATAGTAACGCTTCTTTTTCAGAGCCATCGCCACTTAAAATTAGCCCCCAAAGATGCTGATTATCAAACTTTTCAGTCGCTTTTGCGAAGGCTTCAACGAGCATCAAGAGATTTTTAATGGGTGAAAACCTGCCTGCATAAATAAAATTATAAGTCGTTAAATTGAGCTGCTTTTTCACAGAATCTCTACTTAAAGAGCCTTTTTGATACAATTGAGACACTTTATCGTTGGCAATGCCAATATTTCTGGTACTCAGAATTTTCTCTTTTTTTACGCCTAATTTGATAATATATTCAGTCGCCTTTGTTCCTAAACATAAATATCCATCCATACGAGGAATAATTATTTTTTTGAGTTTTTCCTTCCACCAAACTCTTTCTCGACTTGTTTCAGTTGACTCACTATCAATAATAATTTTGATATTTTTTAGTTTTGCATAGATAATAACAGCCCAATAAGAGGCATCGTAATAACCATTCAAATAAATTAACTTTGGGTTATGAAAAGCAACTCTGTTAAGCAGAGAAGTAATTTTACGTCTCGTTAAAACTTTTTCTAATTCATCATCAAATAAAACTTCGTATGGATATTGATGTTCATTCAAATCGGCATTTCCCAAAACGCTTCGTCCATTTTCAGTAGTTGCTAAATGAATTACCCTAAAATCGAACTGCTTTTCTGACTGTGTGCGTTTGTAAATACGGGAATATATATCACCTTTGTAGTGAGTCCATAGAGTGTTGTGGATGGCGACAATTTTCATGGTGATTAGGGTAACGTCTATTATTACACTAAGAAAGTGATAATTATCTGATTATCCAATAGTTACGACGAAAATTTTGTCTGAAAATATCTATTACACTAAAATATAAAACATGAACTTTCCCTTTTACATAGCCAAAAGATACTTCTTCTCCCGCAAGAAAACATCGTTTATTTCCCTTATTTCCATCATTTCGATGTTGGGCGTTGGTGTTGGAACGATGGCTCTGGTGGTGGTTCTGTCGGTTTTTAATGGCTTAGAGGATTTCCAACGAAGCCTTTATAAAAGTTTTGATGCCGATTTAAAAATTAGTCCAAAAGTTGGAAAAAACTTTGATTGTCCACCAGCACTTTTGCAAAAATTAAGCAAAATTGAGGGTGTGAAAAATATCAATCAAGTGATTGAAGAGAACGTTTTAGTACGTTATCGGGATGCTCAAATGGTGGTAAATTTGAAAGGTGTTGATGAGAATTTCTTGAAACAAGAAAGACTAAAAAAATCGCTAATTGATGGCAAGTTAAATCTGAAAGAAAACGGAATTTCTCAGGCAATTGTAGGGTCTGGTGTTGCCATTACGTTGGGCATTGATGTGGATGCCTTTTTTACGCCTCTGGAAACTTGGTTTCCACGAAATACAAAATCAAAAACCATTGATTTTACGTCTTCCGATGCTTTTAATAAAATGAGTTTAATTCCTTCGGGTGTTTTTGCGATTGAACAACAATACGATGATAATTACATCTTTGCTCCGCTAACTTTTGCTCAAAATTTGTTTGAATATAATGATGAACGAACGTCTCTGGAAGTGCAAGTAATTGATAGTGAGCAGATTAAGAATGTTCAAGAAGCCTTAAAGCAAACCCTTGGAACAAACTTTATTGTTCAAAATCAGGATGAACAACACGCCAGCCTTTTGCGGGCAATCAAGATTGAAAAACTCTTCGTTTTCCTCACGCTCAGTTTCATTATTGGCATTGCCAGCTTCAATATTTTCTTTTCTCTGTCTATGTTAGCAATTGAAAAAAAGGAAGATGTTAAAACACTTTTTGCCATTGGAGCCAACCGAGGAATGATTCAAAAAATTTTTATTTCAGAAGGAGCAATTGTTGCATTTTCAGGAGCAATCGTTGGCTTAATTTTAGGTTATATTTTGTGTGTTTTGCAACAAACCTACGGATTAATTTCGATGGGAATTGTGGGTGCTTTGATTGATGCCTATCCCGTTAAAATACAATTTTCTGATTTCTTTTTTACGGCGTTAGTAGTGATAATTATTACGATGATTGCCTCTTATTTCCCAGCGAAAAAAGCGGCAATATCAAGGTGAAAATTGTTGTTTGATATTCAGCGTGACCGTATGAAGTTTTGGAAACTAACGGTAAATCAACTGTATTCATCTTTTACTTGGATTAATATCCCAATACCAATCAAACTCGTCAAAATACCAGTTAAAATATTACCAATCAAAATATCATATATCAACAAAATACTTTGAAAAATATACATTAATATCAAGCCATATTTTTTCTTCTTGAAAAGACCAAAAAATAAGAATAATGCAAAAATGAGTAAGGCTATTCCTAAGCCGATTGAAAGAGAAAATGAGCTATATTCTGAGAAAAAATTTGAATCATCTTTTACCGCTAATAATCTAATAATTGCAGAAATAATGACTAAGAATGGAATAATTTCAACGAGTAATTCTTTCTCTTTTTCATTCAAAAAAAGAAGTTTTTTATAATGAAAAGTTTTGGGTTCCTTCATGAAGGAAAGCGTTGTGTTTCTCATAATGTTTAGCGGATAATATGAAAAAATAATAAATCAAAATTAAAAGCAATTGAAAAGTTGACAGTAATCAATTTTATAATTTTCTGTTTACTGCCAACAATCATATTGTCAACTTATCTAACTGTATTTTTCTTTAACTTGAAATAAAATCCAAAAGCCTAAAAATGCCCCTAAAAGCCCACTAAACCAACTTCCCATACACAAACTGTAAATTACACTCACGAATTGAGCATAATACATATACTTCCATCCGTCCTTTTTCTGGGCAAATAATCCTGGAATTGCCAAGCCTTCCAATATTATCATTATTATTAAAAAAATCATTCCAATGCCATAAATAATACTACCCGCAAACCACATGAAAGGTGAAAATAAGGCTGAAATGCCTACACCCAAAACTCCCATCGCAACGCCAATTATTGCTAAAAATGGAGCAATTTTAACGAGCAAATCTTTGATGTTTTCAGGAAAAGCTGGTAATTGTTTAGTGAAAATTGGTTCTAACTCGGCTTCGAGTGGAAGGGCATTTGTATCCATGATTTTGTGTTGGGGTTTATGTGAAATTAAATTTAACGTTTCAATTTGAATAAAAACCCTCTCATTATCAAGGAATTAGCGAAATATTGAGTAAACGGTAAGAACGGTGAAAGGGTTAACGGTGAACGGGGTAAGGGAAACGGGTCATGGGTTACGGTAAACTGTGAACGGTATTCGGGAAAGAATGAATAGTTAATGTAAATCCTTTGTCGTGACCCGTTTACCGTGTATCGTTCATCGTTTCCCGTGTACCGTTTCCCGTTCACCGTTCCCCATTTCCCGTAAGCCGTTCCAACGTTCGGATATAACAATCTTTGTAAAAATGACTTTTTCCGTACAGTTTCGAGAACATAATTGCTCCCTCATACTCCATGACGGTTTGTTCCGCTAATTTTTGTGCTTGTTCAAGTGGGTAGGTATGAGCGTAAAGATGCGTGAGGGCATCCGTCCAACCTGTAATAATTTCTTGAAGAATTTGTTTGAATTGAGGATATTGATTGACGGTTTCAAGAATGGTATTTCCAACAATACAACCACCCTCTACACTAAAAACAGCTTGTGAAAACCGTTTCAACATCGTTTCCATACGTTCGTGAACAGGCAAGGTTTCATCATAAGCCACAGGAAATACGTGATTTATCAGAATCATATTCACACTTGATAAAACTTCTTTCATCAAGGTTTCTTTACTGTCAAAATAATGATAAAAACTGCCTTTCAGTAACCCTACGGCACTCGCAAGGTCATTCATCGAAGTATTATGATACCCTCGATGACGAAAAACTTCTAATGATTTTGAGAGTATTTCCTCTCTGGTTACTTTCTGAACTGGCATTTTATTTGATTCGTAAAACTTTAAATCGTAAGTCTATAAGTATTTTTTCTTTGAGTTTTTTACCACTTGAATAAATACAACTTGTGATTCTTTATTACAAAAATAAACCTTTTTAGGAAATTTACAATTTTTCACTTTTGTTAATGAATGTTAAACTCGTTCGTACATTAAATTTTAGACTATTTTCTTCTTAAATTCGTTTTAATAAATAACCAAAAGATACCAACAGAACGTTTCCAATGAAAAATTTTATCGCCCTAATTTTCTTTTTTTTAATTTCTCAAAATGCTTTCCCACAACATCGTATCGAACTAAAAATCAAAGGATTACGAGACTCTACGCTCTATTTGGTTCATCATTACGAAGATACATTTCTTTCTCAGGATACAGCTAAAATAAATGCTTCGGGCTTTGCGGTTTTTGAGGGAAAAAAGAAATTACCGCAAGGATTTTATGTGGTTGCCATGGGCAGAACTCGGATTTTTGACGTAATCATCAACGACCAAAATTTTTCAATGGAAACCGATACAACTGATTATACCAATAATTTAAAAATTACGGGTTCGGTTGAAGCAAAATTATTTCAAGATTTTATTAGTCAGGCAAATGCCAAAGCACAGAAGTTGAAAGGGGCGAATGACACGCAAAAACGCTTGATTTACAATGACTTAGAGAAATTTCAAAAAGATTATGTGAAAGCTCACGAAGGAACTTTTACGGCAAATATTTTGAAAGCTGGCGAAGAAATTGAAGTGCCACCTTTACCAAAAAATGCTACGCTGAAAGATACCATCAACCAATCAAATTATTATTTTAAGCATTATTGGGACAACATCAACCTCTCGGACGAGCGAATGTTACGAACGCCTTTCGTGGGTAAAAAAATAGATACTTATCTTAAAAATATTAGCTTTTTTGAACCCGATACCATTATCCAAATCGCTGAAAATATTATTGAAAAAACACCTCGAAAGTCGGATTTAAGGAAATATGTAGTGGGTAAATTTGCCCAAAAATTCATTGCTCCTGAAATTATGGGACGTGAAGGGGTTTATATTCACGTTGCAGAAAAATATATCATCAATGACCCTGAATCTGGTTGGGATACTTCCTCCATTCGTCGTAATAAAGAGTATGTAATAAAGATGAAACCAGTTATGTTAGGGAACAAGATTTTGAACATGGATATGACCGATACATTGGACGTTTATACACCTCTGTATGGCGTGAAGGCTAATTATACGCTCGTAATGATATATGATCCCGAGTGTCATCATTGTCAGGAAACAACTAAAAAACTCTTAGATGAATACCCGAAATTATCAGCAAAAGGCGTAAAAATTTACCTGGCTTGCGGAACAAGGGATAAGAAAAAGTGGCTGAATTTTGTGAAAGAATTCAAGACAAAACCTTTCATAAATGTCTATGATTCTTACACGATGACTGATTTTGCCAACAATTTTAACACAACGGTCTATCCAAATTTACTCTTCCTTGATAAAGACAAAAAAATACTGGCAAATAAAAAATTGGATGTGGAGCAATATTTAAAGATTATTGCTGTGGAAGAAAATAAGAAAGTAGTAAAGAAGTAAGCTGTTGTATGAAACTGTTTAGACTTTCCATTAAAAATGAAAAGTTTAAACAATTTCATTAAATAGAATTTTAACCTACAAAATATTTGTGTTTTAGTGGCATATATTTTTAACGTAAAATGCGTTTCCGAAATTCCTCTAAATGCTCGTCAGTAAAGTCTAAATGCGTAACAAATCTCACTAAATGCTTTCCAAAAGTAGCCGCTTTTATCCCTTTTTCATCCAGTTTTTGGACATAATCCGAAGATAAAATTTTATTATTTAGTCTGAAAATCACAATATTTGTATCCACTGGATAAATCTCTTCTACTGCTGAAATTCCTTCCATAATTTTGCCAATTTCTCTGGCTCTTTTATGGTCTTCTTTTAATCTTTCAATGTTGTTTTCTAAGGCATAAATTCCCGCTGCCGCCAAATATCCCGCTTGTCGCCAACCACCACCCCAACGTTTGCGAACTTTTCTTGCTTTTTTAATAAAATCGGTCGTTCCTAAAAGCACCGAACCCACAGGAATTCCCAAGCCCTTCGATAAGCATATTGAAATTGAGTCAAACATTTTGCCATATTCCAAAGGGTTCTCTTGAGTTTCGACTAAGGCATTAAAAATTCTTGCACCGTCCAAGTGCAAAGCCATATTATTATCTTGGCAAAGTGCTTTAATCTTCTGAATTTCAGATAGTTGGTAATAGCATCCACCGCCTTTATTGACGGTATTTTCTAAGGAAACTAATCTCGAAACGGGGTAATGAACATTATCTGCCTGAATTACTTCTGAGATTTGTTCAGCCGTTATTCTTCCACGATTTCCATGTAATAAATTAACCGAAGCCGATGAGTTTGCCGCAATGCCACCGCCTTCATACAGATACACGTGCGAAAGGGCATCACATATCACCTCATCGCCTTGATTTACGTGTACGTTTATGGCAATTTGATTGGTCATGGTTCCCGATGTGCAGAAAAGCCCTGCTTCGTAGCCAAACAGTTGAGCGGTCTTTTCTTGGAGGGCTTTTACGGTGTAATCTTCCTCAAAAACATCATCTCCTACTGCTGCCGAAAACATGGTTTCTAACATCGCTGGACTTGGTTTTGTGAAGGTGTCGCTTCTTAATTCTATGGTCATAATTGTATATTTTTAAAGCAATTTATGGAAAAAAAGCTCAAATTCAAAGATGGCAACTTTTACTAATGATATTATGTGAATTAATGATACAATCTTGTCAAATACGCATTTTTCATAATAATACCGTATAAAGAATGAGCAATTTTTTTGTAAATTACCATGAATAAATAGTATAATTATGGAAAAAAATATTTCTCGCCGTCAGGCTTTACAAACGACCGCTTCGTTGATTGGTGCGGGATTTACTTTGTCTTCATTTATGCAACATCATAAAAAAGACGGCTTCCAAATTGGAGCTTGCGATTGGTCAATTAATAGTATCAACAAACCCGAATCGGGCGAAATGGGAGCAAAATTAGGACTTGATGGTGTGCAAATTAATCTCGGAAATCTCGCCAACAATATGCACTTACGAGACCCGAAAATTCAGCAAGAATATTTGTCTAATTTCAAGAAAAATAACATAAAATTCAGTGGTCTGGCAATTGGTGAATTGAATAATATTCCCTACAAATCCGACAACCGCACCGATCAATGGGTTTCTGATTCTTTGGACGTTGCAAAAGTCTTAGGCGTGAAGACAATTCTGTTAGCATTTTTTGGAAATAATGACCTTAAAAATGATGAAACTGGAACGAGAACTGTTATCGAAAAATTCAAAAAAGTAATGCCCAAAGCTGAACAAATGGGACTCACATTCGGTATTGAATCTTGGTTAAGTGCCAAGGAGCAATTGTATATTATTAACGAAGTGAAATCGCCCAATTTAAAGGTTTATTATGACGTTGCCAATTCCAATCACATGGGTTATAATATCTACCAAGAAATTAGAGAATTGGGTAAACAAAATATGATTTGTGAATTCCATGCCAAAGAAAATGACTTCCTTTTAGGTTCGGGACGGATTGATTTTCAGGAAGTTAAGAAATGTATGAACGAAATTGGCTACAAAGGTTGGATTCAAATGGAAGGGGCAGTCCCGACTGGAAAGCCCATGTTTGATAGTTATATTGAGAATAGAAAATTTATGAAATCTGTGTTTACAACTTAATAGCAAGACTTTGAAAATCAGTTCTCTCTTCGTCGGGACGACAAAAGACTTTGGTAAATTAATACAAATAATGAAAAATAAAATCCTCCTCCTTTCAGCAATTTCCGTACTTTCAATCGGACTCTTTTCATTAAAATACAATACTCCAACCTTTCAAGGAAATCATGAAGATATTGCAATGATAAAATCAAATATCATTGATTCAGATTCCAATAAACTCTATTGTCCCGACGATATGGAAGTGACTTTATGGGCAGAATCACCAATGCTTTATAATCCGACCAACATGGATATTGATGCAAAAGGGCGTGTTTGGGTAACTGAGGCAGTGAATTATCGCAAATTTAACAACAAACCCGAAACTCGATTGAACCACGAAAAAGGCGAGCGAGTTATGATTTTGGAAGATACAGACCACGACGGGAAAGCGGACAAATCAACCGTTTTTGTGGAAGATATTGAGATGATTTCTCCTTTGGGAATTGCCGTGGTTGGCAACAAGGTATATGTTTCAGCAGCCCCTAATTTGTACGTTTATACGGATGAAAATGGAGATGATAAAGCTGATAAAAGGGAAATTTTCTTGACTGGATTTGGAACAAAAGACCATGACCATTCGCTCCATTCGGGTGTTATGGCTCCTGATGGACAATTTTTCTTTAATGTTGGTAATGCAGGACCTCACGTGGTTACGGATAAAGCGGGATGGACACTCCGTTCGGGTAGTGTTTATACAGGAGGAACGCCCTATAACGATAAAAATCAAGGAAATCAGGTTTCGGACGATGGTCGAGTTTGGGTTGGAGGATTAGCTTTAAAGATTGGTAAAGACGGAAAAGGCTTGAAAGTTTTGGGTCATAATTTCAGAAATTCTTATGAAGTGGCAATGGATTCCTACGGCAATATGTGGCAAAATGACAACGACGACCAAGTAATCGCTTGTCGGACAAGTTTTGTGATTGAAAATGGGAGTGCTGGATATTTTTGTTTAGACGGCACTCGCCAATGGCAAGCCGACCGCCGTCCTGGGCAAGATATGTTCACGGCATCTTGGCATCAAGAAGACCCAGGCATGATGCCCGCTTGCGACAATACGGGTGCTGGTTCGCCCACGGGTTTTCATGTGTATGAGGGCGATGCTTTTGGCGATAAATATCGTGGAATGTTGTTGAGTGCGGAGGCAGGAAGAAATGTGATTTTTAATTATTTTCCGAAGGTAAACGGTGCTGGGTTCGACCTCAAAAGAAACGATTTAGTAAGCTCGCAAGGAAACGAATCAAGCGAAAAATATGATTGGTACGAAACGGGTACGGATAAACGTAAATGGTTCAGACCATCGGATGTTTGTGCGGGTACGGACGGTTCTATTTTTATTGCTGATTGGTATGACCCAATCGTAGGAGGTCACGCCATGAAAGACGTAAAAGGTTATGGTCGCATTTATAGATTAACCCCAAAAGGAAAGAAATTAATTACGCCAAAAATTGATATTTCAACCATACAAGGACAAATTGAAGCCTTGAAAAATTCAGCCCAAAATGTCCGCTATTTGGGTTTTGAAGCACTTTTGGCAAGTGGACAAAAATCCATCGAACCTTTAAAAGCGTTATTGAATGAACCGAATCCTTTCCACCGTGCCAGAGCAATTTGGTTGATGGCTCAATTAGGAAATGCAGGCAAATCGGAAGTTGAAAAACTCTTGCAATCGCCCAATGAAAACTTCCGTTTGGTGGCATTTCGTGCCTTGCGTGGGCAGTTGGAAGATGTAGTGCCACTGTGCGAAAAGATGGTGAATGACCCTAATTCAGCTGTTCGCCGAGAAGTTGCCATTGCGTTGCGTGATGTTCCTTTTGAAAGATGTAAAGATTTGATTAACACATTAATAAATAGATACGATGTGAACGATGCTTGGGCGTTAAATGCCATTGGAACTGCTTCTGACCGAAAACAAACCCAGGTTTATGAATTATTTAAAAAGAGCAATCCTTCGACTGAAAAATTGAACAAAATTGCGTGGGAATTGCACCCAGTAAATGCAATTATTGATTTACGAAATACGTTAAATTCGCCTACTATTTCCGAAAAAACGCAAAATATGGCTTTGACTGCTTTGGGTTTTATGAAAGATAAATCAGCCGTTGAAACCATGATTGCGTTAACCAAATCGCCTGAGAAAAATTTAGCTGATAAAGCACGTTGGTGGATAAATTATCGTAGAACAAATGATTGGGCGGATTTGATGAATTGGAATGCAATCGCAGATGAAATCATGACTCCAAACATGAAACAAATGCAAGTTTTGAAGGCTACTTTAACGAATGAAAAAACACCGCTCGAACAAAAAATCAGTATTGCCAAACGAATGGCAAAAGATGCAGACGGGGGAAATATCTTACTTGATTTAGTTTCTAACTACAATTTAGGTTCTGCTGAGGTAAGTAAAGCCATTGGAGAAGAGATTTTTAATAATCCAGATTCAAAGGTTAGGATTTTGGCAAGCCAATATTTTCCAAGAAATGGAACACCTTTAAAGTTGGATTTTGTTGCCCGTATGAAAGGCGATTTAGAGAAGGGAAAAACTACTTTTGCCACTTATTGTTCTACCTGCCATCGGCACGGAGAAAATGGGAATGACATTGGTCCAGATTTAACGAATATTCATAAGAAATTTGACAAATTAGATTTGCTCGATGCCATCATAAATCCATCGGCAAGTATGGTTTTTGGTTTTGAAAGTTGGACAATTACTACCAAAAAAGGAAAGTCATTTTTCGGTTTTTTATTGGGAGATGATGGTAAGAATATAACCTTGAAAGATGCAGGAGGTGAGAAACACGCCATTAAAGTTACTGATATTAAAACCAAAGAAAAAATGCCAAATTCTCTCATGCCCGACCCAACCGCATTGGGTTTGAAAGAGCAAGAATTGGCAGATTTAAGTAGTTATTTACTAAGTTTTAAGTAAACTATTTGCTCATGGCATAAAAAAAAGGTTCATGCCATGAATCAAAAAATAAATCTACAATATGAAATCAAAAATCACTATTGAATATTGCCCAAAATGCCATTGGCTGATGCGTTCGGCATGGTTGGCTCAGGAATTATTAACCACCTTTGAAGAGGAATTATTGGAAGTAAGTCTTCGCCCGAGCGAGATTGCAGGGCGTTTTCAAGTCATCTTGGACGACCAACTTATTTTTGACCGCAAGCGTGAAGGACACTTTTCCGAAGCCAAAGAATTGAAAAAAATTGTGCGGGATATTGTGTGTCCAGAACGAAACTTAGGACATTCAGATAAGAAATAATTATCGCTTCCGATTCACCAAATATACCCCTAAAATCACAATAAACCCTCCTAATATTTGTTCTTTTCTTAGGGTTTCATTTAACAAAAAAAATGAAATAATTGAGGTCAAAACGGGTTGAATTAATAGTGTCGGAGAAACGATTGCGGCGGGTAAAAAACCCAAGGAATAATTAATACATAACCAACCCGCCAAATGACAAATTATGCCCGATGCAATGAAGGCATACCAAGTCTGATTGTCAAAATGGAGCATTTGTAAATTCTGTTGATAACAAATTAAATAAGAGAAAAAAAGGCAGGCAATCAATGACCAACCCATGAAATTTACAACATCAATACTTTCTCTAACTTGTTGAGTAATAAGTAAATAGCCTGCATAAAACACGGCTGCACCGATTGCCATTAAATGTCCAATTCCTAAATTTTTATTTTCTATAAAATCTCTTCCAGTAACCGTAAATACCCCAATCATCGCTACGAAAAGTCCTATCCAATAAATGATTGGCAATTTTTGTTTAAAGAAAATTAATGCTCCCAAACTCACAAAAATAGAGGCATTATTTGCCAATAAAGTTGACACCGAAGCAGACGTTTTAAGGATTGAGAGATTCCATAATCCCATGTCGCAAACGAAGAATAATCCTCCTAAAATAATCCAGAAAAGTGTTCTTCGATTTGGAATTTTTATTTTCTTATAAATCCAAATTGGAATTAAACCCACAAAGCAGAAGAAGTAACGATAAAATCCCGAAGTTAGAGCGGGGGCATCGGCTAATTTTACAAATATTGCCGACCAAGCAATGCAAAAAACACCCAACAATAAAAATATATAGGCTTTTAAAGGAATTAGATTTGTTTCAGATTTCAAGGAGTGGTTTGTTTTATTTTCTCACGGAAATTAAAAAAGACGAAAAGAAAAAAATGTTTTTTATTGCTAATGTTATCTTAAAATTCGTAATAAAAGAATTTACCGATTTTAAATTGTTCAGATAATAAATCTTAGCGTCTTTGTCCCTTTGCGTGATGTCTTATGTTTCAGTAAATTTACTGAATTGATTAGAATTCGCAATCAAAATACGGTAAATAGCGTTAATTACTTATAACAATTAATTTAAAACAAATAACGGTCTCGAATGTCAGAAAACGAATTATTCAAATTATTAAAGCAAAAAGAATCTACCCATTTAGAATTCAAAAGCAGGTTTGAAAATCCTCATAAAGCAGCACGGATTTTGGCGGCTTTTTCAAACACTTCGGGAGGGACTTTATTGGTCGGAATTGGGGATGACAAGTCCATAAAAGGCTGTTCTGAAATTGAAGAAATGACTAAAATTATTTACGCTGCCACAGAATTAGTAGTACCTCCAATTGAAGTTAAATATAGTTCATACAATCACGAAGGGAAACGTAAAGTATTGATAATAAGTGTTTTAGAAAGCAAAATGAAGCCTCATGAAGCCATTGACGAACACGGAAATTATATTATGTATGTTCGTGCAAATGATGAAACTACGCCCGTCACCAAAGAAATGACAAAAATTTTGGATAAAACTGACAATGATGTTGACCAAGAATTATTGGCTCAACCAAATGTTAAATTTTTAGTAAAATACCTTCATAAAAAGAATAAAATTACCTCAAAAGAATACGCAAAATTGGTAAATATCTCCGATTATAGAGCCAATAAATTATTGCAAGGATTAACTTACGGAGGCATATTATTAATGCTCGCCAAACAACAACCTACTCAATTTGTTTTAAAAAAATAAGGAAGTCGGTAGGCAATTTGGAATACTTAGCGATGTAGGTTACTTTCCTTAACACTCAATCAAAGCTGGCAACTGGAAAAGAAACTTTTTACGCATAATAATTGTATTTATTCCAGAATTAAACATAAAAATACATCATGAATTGGATTGCATTAACAGAGTCAGATCAACTACAAAATATTAAGGATGAGTCGTTTAATCATCCAGTATTGATTTTAAAACACAGCACAACTTGTTCAATTTCGGGAACTGCTTTAAACCGTTTAGAGAGAAATTGGAAACAGGAAAAAGTAGGAGATTTGAAACCTTATTATTTAGATTTATTGCGATACAGACCTATTTCGGCTGAAATTGCTTCAATTTTTAATGTGGAGCATCAATCACCTCAATTATTAGTGATTCAAAATGGCGAATGTATTTATAATGCCTCACATTTTGATATTTCATTTGCGGAATTGGAAGGAGTAATGGCTTAGATGTTAAAGATTCGTTATTAGTTACTGGAAATTGGTTGCAATCCAAATAGAATTAACTAATAACCAATTACTAATAACTACACCCATTGAAACAACAAAACTTGTTCAACATCTGGATGTAAACTTAGTGAAACAGGACATTTATGAGCCGTATTCTCTAATTTTTTTATTTGCTCAGAAGATAAAACAACATTCGACTTCATTTTTAGGTTAATTTCTAAACGGGCAACTCGCCTTGGAGGAGTTTGAGTCATTATTTTAGTTACCTCAACTTCTGAATTTGCCAAGTCTATACCATCTCGTTGAGCAACAATTGCCATCGTTGTTAAAATGCAAGTACCAGTTGCGGTGGCAAGTAAGTCGGTTGGAGAAAAGGCTTCACCTTTGCCCATGTTATCTGTGGGTGCATCTGTGATTAATTTGTTCCCAGATTGAAGATGCGTTGAATCCGTGCGAAGGTCACCCAAATAAGTCGTTTTTACCGTTGGCATGAGTTGTATATTGATTGTTAATTTTATATTTTTAACCTAAATTAATACATATAGCAATGAAATATGTATTTTTATAAAAATTTAATCTCTCATTTGGAGTAATACATATCGTGAAAAAGCTACTAAAATTGTCTCTCATAGTCCTTCTTTTTTGGATAATGACGGATTCTGTAACTGCACAACGCAGGAATGCCACTAATAAAAATACGTCAAAAGAAGTAGTTGATGAAGATAATTTCAAATCAATTTTATCTTTTGGACTAACAACTAACACTAATTCTGGGTTATTGGGGGGACTCATGGTTCGTAAAGAAGTAGCAATTAATAATAATGCCCTACACCGTCAATTTCATTATTTTAATCTTGAAATCGTAAGTGTAAATCATTATCGAGAAAGTACCGCTAATGTGAATGGAAATGGTAGCGGATTTGTCTATGGTAAACAAAATTACCTTTTTGCCATTCGCCCACAATATGGTCGTGAAATTAATTTGTTTCGCAAATCATCGGAAGGCGGTGTAAATATCAACGGAATTTTGGCAGGAGGTCCCACAATTGGATTACTTAAACCTTATTACCTTCAAGTATCTTATGGAAGAGGAATCACAAGAGACGAAGTTTTTGACCCTGCTGGAAAACAAAACATTGTTGGTAGCGGAGGATTTTTTGATGGATTAGGTGAGGCAAAATTTGTACCAGGAATAAACCTAAAAGCCGCCTTAAACTTTGAATTAGACGCTTTTCGCCAATCGAATATTAGTTTAGAAATTGGATTTTTGGCAGAAGCATATACTCAGAAAGTAAATATAATGGCTTTATCTGAGAACAGAAATTTATTCACTTCTGGATATGTGACCGTATTTTTTGGAGGAAAGAAGTAGCATTATTTTAAAATGAATAATTCTAAATTATTCATAAAAACGTCAAGAAAATGTAAACCAATTTCATTTTCTTGACGTTTTTATTTTAATCAAGATTACCTTTGTGATACAACAAGGTTTTAGGTATTGGGTATTAGGTTTTAGAATTTACAGTAACTAAAACCTAATACCCAATACCTAAAACCTAAGACTAAAAACAATGATAGAATTACCAGTAATTACGCCCACTGTCATTAGACATAATAAAAAACCTGATTGGCTTCGGGTGAAATTACCCATCGGACAAGAGTTTGCCCGTGTGAGAAATATTGTTCAAGATAATAAACTGCATACCATTTGTCAATCAGGTAATTGCCCCAATATGGGTGAATGTTGGGGGGCAGGAACGGCAACTTTTATGATTTTGGGAAATATTTGTACTCGTTCATGTACGTTCTGTGCGGTAGCAACGGGTCGCCCGAATGAATATGACGAAGATGAACCACGCCGTGTAGCGGAGGCAATTAAGTTAATGGGTGTAAAACACGCTGTTTTGACTTCAGTAAATCGGGATGAATTGAAAGATAGAGGGGCAGGAATCTGGTATCAAACCGTTGTGCAAGTGAAAGAATTATCACCCACTACAACCATTGAAACCCTAATTCCAGACACAAAAGGCAATTGGGAAGCACTTTACAGAATGATTGATGGCGGACAAGAAGTTGTTTCACATAATATGGAAACGGTCGAGCGATTATACAGAAATGTGCGTCCACAGGCACGTTACGCCAGAAGTTTAGAGCAAACAAAACGAACCAAGGAATACGGAAAACGGACCAAATCGGGTATTATGCTTGGTTTGGGCGAAACCCAAGACGAAGTTTTCAAGGCAATGGATGATTTAATTGAAAATGGATTAGACGTTTTAACTTTAGGACAATATCTTCAACCAACCAAAATGCACCATGAAGTCATTGAATGGATTCATCCTGATACTTTTGCGATGTATAAAGAAGAAGGTTTGAAACGTGGATTGAACTACGTGGAATCGGGGGCTTTGGTGAGAAGTAGTTATCATGCCGAAAAGCATATTTAGTTGAATTTGTTGATTCCCCAAAAAATAAGTAATTTAGAAATCCCGTAAGATTCAAACCTTACGGGATTTTTATTTGTTATTCTCTGTAAACTAATCTTGAAAAAATGCTTTCTGAAAACCAATCATTACCACAAAATACCTATAATTACATCATCGCAGGCGGAGGGATGGCGGGGCTTTCATTGGCTTTTTATTTGAATCAAAATCCTCATTTCAACGATAAATCCATCCTTATTATTGACCGAGAAGAAAAGAATATAAATGACCATACTTGGTGTTTTTGGGAAACGGGACTTTCGCCATTTGAGGAAATAATCTTTAAGCAATGGAAAGGCGTTTGGTTTCATGGAACGGATAATTTTTCACAATT
>JANXML010000132.1 GCA_025354645.1 Arcicella sp.
AGACTGTTGATTCATGAATAATTTATTGTTAATCAGGTGTTTATATACCCAGAACGTTGCTGTCGCCCATGTTGTTGGAGAAAACTCCAACAACGGCACGCTGAATTTTTTGTTAAGAAGGAAGACCAACAACGGCACAAATTCACTACTTAGAAGACTGTTGATTCATGAATAATTTATTGTTAATCATGTGTTTATATACCCAGAACGTTGCTGTCGCTCATGTTGTTGGAGAAAACTCCAACAACGGCACGCTGAATTTTTTGTTAAGAAGGAAGACCAACAACGGCACAATAATGCTACATTTGATGGTAAAGTTATAACACTTTCTGACGTACAAAAGGTGGGAAATGAATTCATAAATAACACAGCTAATGTAGTAATAAGATAAAAATGAAAAATAAAAAAAAAATACTTGAATCATTGAATAAATTCATTGGAGATTGGATAAGCTCAATAAGTTATGCTAAATGTTCTTTGGAATCTTATTACTTTCTCGCAGACTCAAAAAAAACTGATTGGATATCAGTTAAACAAGGCGAAAATAAGAGCATTAGAGATACATATGGTGTTTTAATAAGTTATAGTCGTAGAGTTAATCTAATTGAAGAATATTGGGAAGATCTAATGAAAGATGATATAAATTATGGGAATGGTATAAAAGATACAATAGCAATTTGTCCAGAAGAAACTATTAATGGAATTAGACAATATACAACACGTTTAGATCTACCTTTTGATGAGCCAAATGGGAATAATAAAATGATGGCATTTATAATTGATAAATATGAAAATGTTTTATTGCCTCAGATGAATGAGCTGTCAGACATTCATGTACTTGATAGAATGATGAATTATGAAGAGTCAATATATTTTCCTTTTTATAAAGGATTAGTCGTTGCGAAGTTGGCAGGAAATCTTGATTATGAAAAACTATACCAAAGTAGGGTAGATAAAATGAATCAAGCTATGAAAGAAAATCCGTGGGAAAAAGACGAATGTTTAAAAAATATTTGGCGATTGGAACAACTTTATGAAAGAATGAAAGATGTAAAGCCATTGGAAAAACCGCTCTTCGACTTGTTCCGTAGGGCAAGTCGAAGTACAGATAAATAGGATTTCCAATCCGCAGTAAACAAAAAGTAAAAAGCCACTATCAAAAAAAAGTAAAAAACAATGGCATACGAATATCGCATAAAAGACCAACACGGACTCTATTTCATAACCAGCACAGTCCACCAATGGGTAGATGTTTTTACTCGTAAAGACTACATTGATATTTTGTTAGACAGTTTACGTTTTTGTTAGCAAGAAAAAGGCTTGAAAATATATGCGTGGGTAATAATGACAAATCATATTCACCTAATTGTCCAAAGCGATAAAGTGCCACTGAGCGATATTATCAGAGACTTTAAAAAGTTTACTGCAACTGTTATCACAAAAGCCATAGCCAATAACCCCAAAGAAAGTAGGAAAAGATGGATGCTTTGGTTATTGAAAAAAGAAGACAAGATTTGGTTTTGGGAGGAAGGTTATCATGGAGAAGAGATTTTTAGCAAAGCATTTTTTGAGAGTAAAATGCGATATATTCATCTTAATCCTGTGCGTGCAGGGCTTGTAGAGAAAGAGGAAGAATATTTATACAGTAGTTGTGGAGATTTGTATGTCCTTGGTCAGTGACCGCCCGTCGCCCCCGTGGTCATGTGTCTTCACTGACCACTTCAAGCGGACTAACAAGATGAGTGGATGAGTGAGAAAAAGTGGTCAGTGATAACTATGTAAACTCAACATTTTCAACAGCACAAAACAACTTTTCGATAAAGCAAAAAACTTCTACCTAAGCTTTAATCCATCATTTAATATCAACGAATTAAGAGGTATTGATTTTGATTTGCCAGTAACAAATGCTTTAAAGCAAGAAAACGATGTTATGTACCAAATGGTAACAATTGATAAAGCGACTGGAAATCCAAGATTTGGCTCTTATTTTTTTGAAGACATTAATGAGGATATAACCAAACTTGGGATTGGTGATTTAAATAGAATTAAAGTTGACGAAAGAGTTAAAATGAAAGTTATTCTTAACGGAGAAGTTGACTTCTTAAAATCCAAAACTGCAAATATTGAAGATTGGAAGGGTTCTGGGGTGATTTTTGAGGGGGGGGGTAACCAATATTATAATCCAACTGCAAAAAACAAAATCAAGTCATTTGAAATAATTCAAACATATTAATGAAAGAAATTCAAAAAATAATTAGCCTTATTCTGAGTAATAAAACTAATGAAGAAATTTTAGAAGAAATAGGTGTATTGTTAAAAGTCATTGGGCGTATTTATGTCATTAAACCTTTAATAGATGGAATTGAGAATGCTGGTTTATTGATAGATGAAAACAAAATACGCTCAATAAGTATTGACTTAAAAGAACCTATCTCTTTTGTAACTTTAAAAAAAGAGTTGTCTTCTAATTACTCTTGTTATTATAATCATTATGATGAAGAAACCGTTGTCAATATTCGATATAATAAAATGCTTACTATACGTACTAGAAAGGGAGGTTATATTGAAGAAACTGATTTATTGAATCAATCATTTAGTAGGTTTGAAATTGATATTGAGTAAGATTGCATCCGTGGATTCCTATGATAAAGCCAAGGAAAAATTCTTAGAATTTTCATATTTTGTTTTTCTTTGGACCCCCGCAGTTGCTCGGCTCTTGCCGAGTGACGATTATCAATAAGCCCTCTGGGCGTAGTTGGAATAGGAAATAAATTAAGATTAAAGCAAAAATGTCAGAATTAAGAAAATCAAATAAAAACAGCCCCGCAGTCGCTCGGCTCTTGCCGAGTGACGCTTATCATTAAGCCCTCTGGGCGTTGTTGGAATAGGTAATAAATCAAGATTGAAGTAGAAATATCAGAATTAAGAAAAACAAATAAAAACCGCTCTTCGACTTGTTCCGAAGGGCATCTCGAAGTATAGATAAAAAGGATTTCCAATCCGCAGTAAACAAAAAGTAAAAAGCCACTATCAAAAAAAAGTAAAAAACAATGGCATACGAATATCGCATAAAAGACCAACACGGACTCTATTTCATAACCAGCACAGTACATCAATGGGTGGATGTTTTTACTCGTAAAGACTATATTGATATTTTGTTAGACAGTTTACGTTTTTGTCAGCAAGAAAAAGGTCTGAAAATATATGGATGGGTAATAATGACAAACCATATACATTTAATCATTCAAAGTGACAAAGTACCACTGAGTGATATTATAAGAGACTTTAAAAAATTTACTGCAACTGCTATCATAAAAGCCATAGCCAATAACCCCAAAGAAAGTAGGAAAAGATGGATGCTTTGGTTATTGAAAAAAGAAGACAAGATTTGGTTTTGGGAAGAAGGGTATCATGGAGAAGAGATTTTTAGCAAAGCATTTTTTGAGAGTAAAATGCGATATATTTATGTCCTTGGTCAGTGACCGCCCGTCGCCCCGTGGTCATGTGTCTTCACTGACCACTTCAAGCGGACGAACAAGATAAGTGGATGAGTGAGAAAAAGTGGTCAGACTATGTGTCCCAGTGAACACGTGACCACGGCAGAAAGAGTAAAAACATATGTCCTTGGTCAGTGACCGCCCGTCGCCCCCGTGGTCATGTGTCTTCACTGACCACTACAAGCGGACGAATGACATTGATAGGTGAGTGAGAGAAGGTGGTCAGACTATGTGTCCCAGTGAACACGTGATCACGGCAGAAAGAGTAAAAACAAAAAAGTCCATAACCACAAAATAAAATGAGTGATTTAAACACTTCCCAGCAAGGAATCCGTAACTCCAAAATGTTTTTGGGAGAGGTATACTTTTGGACCGCCACGGTAGTAGGTTGGAAAAGATTATTTAATCAAGACAAGTATAAACAAGTAATCATTGACAGTTTAAAATACTTAGTTGAAAAGAAAAAAATCATAGTTTATGGATTTGTAATAATGCCAAACCATATTCATGTATTGTGGAAAGTAAAAGAAAAAAATGGCAAAGAGATGCCCAATGCGAGTTTTTTGAAATTTACTGCCCATAAATTCTTAAAAGATTTAGAGACAAATCATCCCCAAGTCTTGGAGATTTTCAAAGTAGAAAAAGACGGAAGAGACCATCAATTTTGGCAAAGAGACCCATTGGCAGTTGAGATGTTTAGTAAAGAGATGTTCCAGCAAAAATTAGATTACTTACACATGAACCCACTCCACGAAAGATGGAATTTAGCAAACCGACCTGAAAATTATTATTGGTCATCTGCCAAATTTTATGAAGATAGTATAAATGATTTTGGGTTTTTGACACATTATATGGAAAGGTATTGAAAGTGGTCAGTGAAGACACTAACCACGGAAGAAAAATGAAACAAATAAAAACATTACCACATTAAACAAAAAAACAATCAAACATGAAAATCAAAAATTACGCATTTTTCTTGCTCTTAACCATCATCACTTGCTTTACCGCCTGTAAAGAAGACACAACCGTACCCAAAAGTACAGCAAAAGCCATTACAAAATTGGTGTTTAGTCAGTTCAACCCAGCCGTCCAAGCCACTATTGATGAAACCACTAAAAAAATCACGGCAGTAGTACCACCCACGGCAGATGTTACCAAATTGATACCCTCCATCAGCGTATCACTAAAAGCCAAAGTATTGCCAGATTCGGGTAAGGTACAAGATTTTACCAATCCCGTTACCTACACCATCACGGCAGAAGACGGCACGAGTGCCACTTATCAGGTAACGGTAAGCCGTACCAAATTCAGTGTAAAAGACATCACTGAGTTTAGTTTCGCAGAATTAAGCCCTGTGGTGGTTGCCAAAATAGATGCCGCCACCAAAACCATCACGGCAACCATACCCTACACGGCAGATGTAACAAAACTAAAACCAACGATAAAAATATCAGACCGTGCCACCGTCAATCCAGCAACGGGTACGGTAGTGGATTTTCAAAACCAGTCAATTTCACCGTAACCGCCGAGGATGCCAGCACGCAAGTATATGCCGTAACAATTACGAAAGAAGCCCCTGTTGTAACGAGCAGTTTGCCAAATTCAATTACTTTCATCACCAATCCCATACAAGTTTCGGATTTGACAACCGTCAACTTTACTTGGAGCAACGGCATTTTGACTAAGATGGTCGAAAAATCTGGCACAAGCACCCTCGAAAGAACTTTTACCAGAGATAAAGACGGTTTGATAACGAAAATAGACATTAATGCCAATGGTGATAAATATTCCCGAATTTACCGATACAGTGTCGACAAAAAGACTATTTATGATGGCGACAGTTCCTACGTTTGGCGATATAACGACAAGAAACAGTTGATTAAGCGCACCACGATTGGTTCAGTTTACATTAAACCATCAGATTTGATTTTGACTTGGGATCCAGACATAAATCTGGTAAGTACCATGACAGATGCCAAGTATCAATGCACCGTTACGGGTTGGAGTGGTTCAACTAATCCACTTTGGGAAATCACTAAACAAACCCAATTTTTATTGATCAGTGATTTTAATTACCCAACAGTAATATTATATCTGTCAGAAAAAGTGAGTAACCCTTGGGAGTTCAAATCATTAACCTCAACAGCAAAAAACACCGTCATCAACACCACCAAAGAAGATGCCCAGAAAAGGATAATTAACATCAATACTATACAGAGTGGTTTGCTTGCTCAGGATATGAAGATTGTTTATTAAGGATGAATTACATTTTGAAATCAACCCATAAAACCACCTAAAATCAAGCGATGGTACTATGTGTGAACCAATAAGAACTATTTTCTACAATACTTTTGAAAATTTAGGATAAACTTCTATCTTTGCACTCCATTCAACACGGGAATAGTTCAACGGTAGAATGCGGGTCTCCAACACCCTTGATCAGGGTTCGAATCCTTGTTCCCGTGCTATTAGTTAAGTTCCAAGTTTTGGGATTTTGATTTCAAGTTTTACAATATTTTGTAAATTGGCTTGAAATTTGAATTCTAAAATTCTGGAACTTAGGATAATTTGGGCCTCTGAACGTAGCTCCAAACAATTTGAATTAAAAGAACTTTATGTTTAATTAAGGAGTTGATATTAGATCCTAACAATAACAATAATAATTCTAATAACAATAATAATAATAATAACAATAATAATAATAATAAATGTTTAGACCTATTTAAAC
>JANXML010000150.1 GCA_025354645.1 Arcicella sp.
AACTAATGCAGGTTTGGCAGCGGCACGTGCCAGAGGTAGAAAAGGAGGTCGAAGGCAAGGAATGACCAAAGAAGCCGAGAAAAAGGCAATTTTGGCAGAATCTTACTACAAACAAGGAGAAATGGGCGTTAATGAGATAGCTCTGGAAATAGGCGTTTCAAAAATGACACTTTACAAATATCTCAGGTCTCGAAATGTCGCAATAGGTAGTTATGTGCATCAAAATGAATCCAAAAAGTCAAGTAATTGATAATCAGTATGTTACATTTTTAAAAGTATTAAAAATCGAGAACGTAAGTTGTTGATTTTTAGTGAGTTATGCTATGCTATCTTACTTTTGGCCCAATAAGGGACTTGCAACCTAAGTTTGGATTAAATTAACAAGGTAATTATAATAATATTTTTGATAGTTTAATCTCATTTTTTTCAGTGTTTATTCTTTTCGCTCTCTCACCATTCCTTCCGTAACTTCATTCATAACCCTAATTTTTTCCTGAAAATCTCCCTTAATTGACTTTCTAATTTCTCTGAGATTTTCTAATAATTGTTGTACATTTTCGGGAATGATGTCGTCCAAAAACTCACGCATTCGCTTTGCCATCGTGGGTGATTTTCCATTGGTTGAAATGCCAATTTTTAAATCGCCTTTCTGAACAATTGAACCTAAATAAAAATCACAAAGGTCGGGGGTGTCGGCAACGTTGCAAAGAATATGGCGTTCAGCAGTCACTCTTTTAATGCTGGCGTGTAAATCTGGATTGTCGGTTGAAAGAATTACTAAGTCTCTGTTATTCAAGTCGTTAAAATCGAATTTTCTTTCAATCAAAGTTACATTTGGATAATTTTTTACGTACTCACGAAGTTCGTCTCTGAACATATCCGCTACCATCGTAACCTTCGTATCAGGACTATTATTGAGCATTGCCGAGAGTTTTTCTAAGCCCACATTTCCGCCTACAACTAATAACAAATCCAATTCTTCCAATTTCAAAAAGACGGGGAAAAGGCGGTTTTTTATTTCTTTATTATTTTGCATTATTTTTAGAATTGGAAATTTTAAAAATGGTAAGAACATATTTCAAAATTAAATAAACAATCTCAAAATCCCAAAGATAATTTCCCGCTCGGATTGGAATATTGAATACTATTGAATCCCGCCATTTCTAAGCACTGAGCCTGTGCATTTGCCGTTGTAATTGAGATAATATCACTCGGGCGAATAATCACTAAATCTCCATTTTTGGGGCTTCTGCCTATATTCCATGTTCCTGATGCTTCCCAATTTCCAGAAGTTATACTCGTTAATTCTGCTCCTGATGGAATGACTTTTACCGTTATAATGGGACTATTTATAAAACATTTTTCCGTTCCATTCGTCTCTTCACATTTGGCAAAATATTTATCCGAACATCTTGGCGAAACTGGCATTCCTACCATTCCGCCTGTGCTTTTGCACCAAGACAAAACACCCGCACAGTCATTGGCAACTAAGCTAATGGAATTACCAAAATTCAGATTTACCGTTGTTTGAGTAACCGTTGGCGGAGAACTTACCGTCAATACTGCGGAAGTTGAATATGCCAATGGTGATGTTCCAGCTTGCACAACGGCTCTGTAATATTTGGTAGTGGCGAGGTTTGTGATGGTTTGCGTATTTGTCGTATTTATGATGGTTGTAAATGAGTTAAATGTATCATTATCAGCACATTGCCATCTTAAAATGTTCCCTGTGTGTCCACTTAATGACAAAGTAATGTTATTTTTATTCGGACAAATTCTGGTGCTTCCTGCCACAATTCCGCCTACGGAAACAAGGGGTAGCATTTCAATATTTATCAAGTAATCTTCCGCTTCACCGTAGGAATAAACGCTACAAGCATCCGTTGGCGATGCTCCGTACAGACTTCTCACACGGATGCGAGTATTGCCACTGAGGGCGGAAGCAGGTATGGTAAAAATTCCAGTAAAGAAATTATCCGCAACCGTCGAAGCTAAAACCAACTCACCCAAATCGGAGAAATTATTGTTGTGATTATAGTCAATCCACAGGGAATAAAACATCGGATAATAGGAACCACTTGTTGAAGTGTGACCCGTAACGGTAATTGAATATACGCTGTCACGCTTCATTAAAGGAGCATTTAGATTGGTATAATCACTAAAATTTGTAGCGGAGCAATTTGAATTATTATTATCTAAAATCGTGATATTTGAAGTTTTTTTCAACACCACCCGATTGATTGCTAATTGTGGAGAAGCATTATTATTGGGCGAGCAGGGCGTTGAATAGGAGGGAAGGCAATAGGCAGAAACACCCACATAAACTGTTCCAAAAATTGTGGCACTTCCACATCCTCCCGTGGCTGAATTAATTGTGTAAGTGGTTGAAATATTGGGTTTTACGTATATATCGTAAGTGTCTGTTATTATATTTGAAACCGTTTTTCCATTGGATAATGTAAAACTGTATGGCTTTGCACCCGTGAAAGTCAATCGTAATTTGGCACTGTCTCCCACGGCAATGGTGTTGTTGCCAATCAATGAAAGTGATACCGAAGAAACGCCGTAGCCAAAATTGCCAATCTCATTGCCAACTACCACGGGATTGCTTCCTTTTATTCGGAATTTATAAGCACTTCCTGCCACCACAGAATTTGGAATTGTTATGGCAATGAGAGTATTT
Organism: Arcicella sp.; assembly: GCA_025354645.1. Taxonomy (GTDB): domain Bacteria; phylum Bacteroidota; class Bacteroidia; order Cytophagales; family Spirosomataceae; genus Arcicella. Next base: position 2,684 of record JANXML010000150.1, read on the forward strand.
GACCCAGTTCCAACAACCATTGGCGAAGTACCAAATATTCCAATATTATCTGATAATTCAACTGAATATATGTTGCCAGTATTCGGAACATAATTGGGAATTATGGTTAGTGAACCCGTTGGAGAATTTGGGCAAATGGAAGGCAAATTATTACTCACTGAAATAGATTTTGAAACTGTAATTAAGTAATCCTCCGTTTCGCCCGAATCTTGGGCATCGCAAGGGTTCACGACTATTCCCTCATATTGCGAACGACTCCTGACTCGCATTCGTAAATTGCCAACTTTGGCGGTGGCAGGAACTATGAAAGTACCGTTTAATTGGATGGTTCCACTCATAATTCCAACGCCCGAACTTTGATAAACCATTTCTCCCGAATCATCGAAATCATTGTCCTGATTTGCATCAATCCAAATGCCCAAATGTTGTGGAACGTAGCCTGTGCCACTTGGGTAGCCCGTTTTCATGGTGAAATTATACAATTTTCCAGCGTTCATTATGGGAGGTGTGAGGCTTGTAAAATCTCCATAACTGTTTGTTGAGCAAGCACTTGCAGATTTATCTAAGATGGTGGTCGTTCCATTTAAAATCTTAAAAACATCAATATTTCCATTTGCCACGCAAGCGGAAGTATGCAAAGGTCCGCAGATGGAAGGCGTTGTGATGGAGGGAATGGTTGTGTTGTATTTTGTTTTAGTATTAGAAGCCTTTACCCGATAATAATACGTTATATTTCTACTGACATTCTTATCAATAAAACTTAAAACATTGGCATCCACCCCTCCAATTGACAAAAAGTTTGTCGTTGAAGAAGCCGAAGAACGCTCGATTATATAGCCCGTTTCATTGGTTGAATTATCCGTCCAAGAAACAACGACACCCAACGAAACTCCCGTTGATAAATTGACTAAAACAACATTGGAAGGAGCATTTTGTAGTGTTTCAGCACAGTCCAAAGTGTAACGATTATTGGCATCGGGATTGGGAGTATTATTAACAGCAAGAGCAGCATTCATTCGGAGATACTGTTGTACTGTAAAAATATAAGGAGAACAGAAATAGTAGTTCATTACATTAGTCGGCGAAGGCATAAAATGGTCTCCGTTGGCATCTACCGCAGTTATTCCGCCTCCTATATTGTTGCAAGAAGATAAATACCCTCCCGATAAATTGTAAGGGTCAGCGGGAGTATCACAAACAAAATCACCAGTAGTAGAACAATTTGCGGGCAATCGTGGAGCAATTTCAACCGTATTTTGAGTAACTAATTCTCTATAAGATATCGTACTTGAATTGGAATTATTAAAAGTATGAGACAAGTTGAAATAATGTCCTAATTCATGAGGTAAAGTCTTGCCATCTTCTGCCTGACCATTCAATATAAACGTTCGATTATTGACTTTACTTTGCGTCATACCGAAGGAGAATCCACCCGCCCCACCAAGATTATTACTGAAATAAACATTATGAGCATTATTGACATTGTTTGCCGCTGTGATGGAATCTCGATTAAAAGCGGTTGTATTCCAATCGTACATGGCGGTTTTGTTGATGTAATTTGGCGTATTTGCTGGCGTTCCGCACAGATAAAATTGTATTCCTGCATTAATAAAATACTGATTACAGATGGCGATGGCATTATTAAGCGAAGCCATATTCAAATTCGTAATACCTGCGTCAGTTCGCACGAAATGGGGTTTTATGGCAATGTAAGTAATAGTTCCAGCACTTATTCTGCTCTGTTTTGAAGAACCCCTGTATTGTTGAATAAGTTTTTGAGCAATTAATTCTTCTTGGTAGGTTACATCAGATTTTCCGCAAGGTAATTGAGCAAATATTGAATAGTGGACAAGCAGTAAGGATAGAATCCAGAAAATTCTATTGTTTCTCATGTTTTATGGGCAATTAGGGGTTTGGGCGGATTTAAGACGCTAATTGACAGAGAGTTCGCAAATTTTGTTCCAATTTTTTTTATAAATGAAATATGATAGAAGTAATAAATTGAGTGCAGATGCTTAGAAACGTTTACTCAGATAGTTTCTTAACTCTTCTTTTCAATATAATCACTTACAGAATTTAACACAGTTATTATTTTATAATATTTTTACTTAAAATTATAAGTCTTAAATAATTTTTGTTTCGTAAATTGCAAGTCGTTTAAAAACGAATTTTTTTAATTTTTCATCAACCAATAATTCATCAACAAATGAACAAAAAACTACTAATGAGTTTTGTTCTTTTGCTATTACTCGTGTTCAGAGTATCCGCACAAGACAGAATGATTTCGGGAAAAATATTATCTTCCGAAGATGGCTCGGCACTTCCAGGCGTAAGTGTAAGCGTAAAAGGTACCTCAAAAGGAACGACCAGTAATGCTGACGGTTCTTATAAAATTATCGTTTCTGGCTCACCAACCTTGATTTTCACTTTTGTGGGGTACAAAAAAACTGAAGTTTCAGCGGGTACGAGATCTGAAATTAACGTTTCTCTAACTTCCGAAGTGGCAAATTTAGAAGAGGTTGTTGTGATTGGTTACGGAGTTCAGAAAAAATCAAAATTAACTTCTTCCATTTCAAGTGTGGCTGGCAAGGACATTTCCAACTTGACTACTGCAAGTTTTGATCAACAATTGGCAGGTCGTGCTTCGGGTGTGCAAGTAACGGTTGGTTCAGGAATCATCGGGCAAGCACCCCGTATTCGTATTCGTGGAACAAACTCAATCACATCGGGAGGTTCTCCTTTGATTGTTATTGATGGTGTGCCTGCATTGGATGGAAATCAAAATCCAGGAACAAGTAATCCAACAAATCCATTAGCAGATATCAATCCTAATGATATTGAATCATTTGATATTTTGAAAGATGGTGCAGCAACTGCCATTTATGGTTCACGAGCAACGAATGGTGTTATTTTGATTACTACTAAAAAGGGAAAGAAGGGGCAACCTTTGAAAGTTAACTTAGATGTTCAGTATGGCTTAACAAATCCAATCAACCGTTTAAATTTACTGAATGCTTCTCAATTTGTGGAAATTGCTAATGAGAAAGTTAGAAACGCTGGTGGAACTGATGCTGCATTTTTGGATGCTAACAATACCAATACTGATTGGCAAAATGTTGTACTTCGTCAAGGAATTGCTCAAAACTACAATTTGAATTTCAGTGGCGGTGTTGAAAAAACAAACTATTATTTCTCTTTGGGGTATAATCGTCAAGAAGGAGCCGTGGCAACGAATGGTCAGAGGCGTTATAGTTTCACTTCAAATCTTGACCATAATTTCAACAAATACATTTCGGTTGGTACTAAATTACAAATTACTCGTACCGAAAATACTGGTTTAAACAATGGTACTAATGCTTTGTCGGGTAATATCACTGGAGCAGCACGTTTATTCCCTAACGTTCCGATATTTGATTCTGCTAATCCAACAGGATATAATATTTCACCCGATGGGGCTGTGTTAGGTCAAGGTGCAAATAAGCGTGGAATTGATAATAATTACACAAATCTTCAATTTGTATTAGATAATAATAAATTCTCGTCGCAAGTTGGACGTGCGTTATCAACAACTTATTTGCAAATTACACCTTTCGAGGGATTGACTTTAAAGTCAATGATTGGTCTTGATTTTACGGATGTTCGTAGTTTCTTAGCTTATGACCCACGTCACGGTGATGGTCGTGGTTCAAACGGGGTTGTTAACCAAACTTCCCGTAACGTAACTCGTTGGAATTGGCAAAATACAATCAGCTATTTGAAAGATTTTGGTAAACACTCTTTCAACTTTACCGCTGGTATTGAAAACCAAAAACAAACGGTCTCTTCTTTCACTTCGGGTGCCTCTAATTTCTCGGACAGATTCTTTGAACAAGAAAACCTTATCTCTGGAAGTTTCTCTGTACCAACAACAGATGGTTCGGGTTTTTCAACGGGTTTTGACTCTTATTTTGGACGTGTTCTTTACGATTATGACAATAAATATTTCTTGACCGTTTCTGGTCGTAATGATGGTTTATCGGCATTACCTGCGGCAAGTCGAAGAGGTAACTTCTTTGGCGGTTCATTGGCGTATAGATTATCAAGCGAGGAATTTTACAAAAACGCTGATATTTCAAAAACAATAAACGATATAAAATTCAGAGGAAGTTATGCCCAAGTGGGTAATGTTGATATTGGTGCATTTCCTTACTTAGGATTGTTCGGTGCGGCACAATATGCTACACAAAACGGAGTTGGTTTCACACAGGCAGGTAACTCAGCTTTGAAATGGGAATCCAGTACACAATCTAATTATGGCATTGACCTTGGATTCCTAAATAACAGAATCACTTTATCGGCAGAATATTACAACAATGATGTTTCTGACTTGATTTTGGCAGCTCCAACGGCTCCATCTTTGGGCGTTCCGAACAACTCAATTTCTAAAAACGTAGGTTCATTATACAACCGAGGTATTGAAATTAACTTAGGAATTGAAGCTCTCAAAAAAGGGAGTTTCAGTTGGGATATAAACATGAATTTCTCTACGAACAAAAACGTTGTGACATCCCTAAACAAAGGAATTGATGGCAAAGACCAACCAATTTACCCTTCTGTTTACCACATCATTAAAGTAGGTGAATCGGTTGCTTCCTTATACGGATATGAAAGTGCGGGCGTAAATGCAGCAAACGGTTTTCCTATGTTTGTGAAAGGTGATGGTCGTATTGTGCAAAGAAACGTTGCCAATGGAGCCTATTCATTCTATGATGCGGCAAATCCAGCGGTTACAACCAACATAACGGGTGCTTCGCTTGCTTCACTTGATGTTGCAGACGGTGGTGATAGAAAGGTATTAGGTAACACCAATCCAACTTATTTTGGAGGATTAACCAATACCTTCAAATTTAAAGGTTTGGATTTGGAAATTTTCACTCGTTTCTCTGGTGGAAACAATGTAATGAATGTTACTCGTCAGGAAACCCTTTTGAACCAAGATTTCAATAACAACGGAACCGAGATTTTAAATCGTTGGACAAAAGAAGGGCAAATTACAGATGTTCCTAAATTATATTTGAACAATAATGCTCAGGTTAATCAAACAGGAAATGCAACCAGTCGTTTCATTGAAAGTGGTGATTTTATTAGAATTCAAAATATCATCCTTGGGTATTCAGTGCCAAGAGCTATATTGAAAAAAGCTAATATTGGCGTAACTAATATTCGTTTATACGGGCAATTACAAAACGCTTTTACTTTCACAAAATATAAAGGCTTAGATCCTGAATTGAACGCAAACGGTAATGTAAACCAAACTTTTGGACTTGATTTTAATACAAATCCACAGTTCAGAGTTGTTACTTTTGGAATAAACGTAGGTTTCTAATATCAACAAACATTTAAGAGAAATAAAATGAAAATAATATCATATAAAAATATGGTTGCTCTCGGCACAACGCTGATGTTGGCAACGGCGTGTTCGGTTACTGACCTTACGCCAATTGATGCCCTTTCAGAAGCAACCGCATTTCAAACGCCCGAAAGGATTGAACTTGCTGTGGCAGGGGTTTATGATGGTGCTCAATCAGGATTTTATGCAGGAGGAGCGGTTCGTGGATATCCTTTCGGAGCGGCACACCTTCAACAAGGTGATGTTCGTGGAGAAGATATGGTAAGTGTTGCAGCATTTTATGCCGTAACTTACAACAGTACTTACGATGCAAATAGTCCAAATAATGGGTTCTTTTGGCAAACCACTTATGCCATGATTAACCGTGCAAACGTGGTAATTGATGGTATTCGCAAAGCACAAACAGGAGGAAGTTTAACGGATGCCGTTAAAAATTCCTATGAAGCAGAATTACGTTTGTTAAGAGCAATGGGACACTTTTACTTATTAGTAAATTTCTCACGCCCTTTCGGAGACAATCCAACTGCGGCAGCAAGCGGAGTTCCATATCGTGAGCAACCTGTGGGAACAAGTTCAGGAGTTTCAGTAGATGAAGCATCTAAACAAGGACGTAATACAGTAGCTGAATGTTATGATAAAATATTAGCGGACTTAGATTTTGCGGAGACAAATTTGCCTGCAACTCGTGCTAAAAACGGAATTACTCGTGCTACAAAAGGAGCGGCTATTGCCTTGAAATCAAGAATTAGACTGCACCAAAATAATTTTGCACAAGTGATTGCGGAAGCAAATAAATTGGTTCCAACCAGTGTAAATTTAGTATCTCCAATCGGGGGGTATCAATTAACAGCAACGCCAATGGGACCGTTTGCGGCAGGTAATAAAAGTAATGTTGAATCAATTTTATCAATTGAAAATAACGATGTTGATAATGCGGGAGTGAATGGTGCGGCTCCATCCATGTACACTGCTTCAACGACGGGTGGACGTGGGATTGTAGGAATTAGCCCAATTATCTGGAATCAGCCTTTTTTCCCTGCGGATGATTATCGTAAATCAACAAATATGGTTCAACAAGACGGAGCAACTTCTCCTGGTCGTGGTGCCATGTTTAGTAAAAAATACGCTGATGCAACGGCTCGAACAGATAATGCCCCAATTATTCGTTATGCGGAGGTTTTATTGAACGCTTCCGAAGCCATTGCTCGTACAACTACGGGTGTGGATGCAAGAGCATTACAATTGTTGAATGCGGTTAGAAATCGTGCAGTACCAGCGGGTACGGGACGTTATACAGATGCAAGTTTTAAAACAAATCAAGAGTTAATTCAAGCAATTTTGAACGAGCGTAGAATTGAATTTTTAGCAGAAGGTATGCGTTGGATGGATATTCACCGTTTATCAACTGATGCTGTTTTCACAACGGGAGGAATTCCTGCAAAGGCAAGTAATACAAACGTGTTTACGGCTCTTTACACAAATAATTTAGCTACTACTTTTGTAAGATTGCCAGCAATCCCTTATGCAAATTTCAAATTCATTTGGCCTCTTCCAATTGAAGAAATCAATAATAACCCAACGTTGAAAACACAACAAAATCCAGGTTGGTAATTTGAATAAATATTAATTTTAAAGTCCTATTTCTTTATGAGAGGTAGGACTTTTTTGCTAATTTACATAAGTGGTTTCAACAAATAATATTGCCTTAATACTTATTGAGTAACTTTGTATTATTTGAAAACATAATTCATCCAAACTAATGAAAAATTTAATCTTATCAATTTCCATATTATTAATCTGCTTTGCTTGTAATCAAAAACAAGCCATAAATCAAGGAAATGGAGACAAAGCATTGTTGGAAAGTTTGACTGCCAAAAGAGTGACGCTTCCTAACGGCTGGTCACTCACACCCGTTGGTACAAGCCTGAACCTCAACGACTTACCTTTAAATCTTGTTGTTTCACCCTCTCAAAAATTATTGGCGGTTACCAATAACGGACAAAGTACGCAAAGCATTATGCTGATTGATGCAGTTTCGGAAAAGGTTTTGGATGAAATCATCATCAAAAAATCGTGGGTTGGATTGGCTTTCAGTAGAGACGAAAAATATATTTATGCTTCGGGAGGAAATGATAATGTGGTGGTGATTTATAAAATTGAAAATCAAAAATTGGTGCAAGATGGTGAGATTAAATTGGGAGAATTAAAAGCCAAAATTTCACCCGCTGGCTTGTGTGTGGATGCTCAGAATAATCGTTTGTACGTAACCGCAAAAGATTCAAAATCCTTTTTCATTTGTGATTTAAAATCACGCAAAGTCATCAAAGAGGAAAAACTGAATGCTGAACCTTACACTTGCATGATTGCCCCGCAAAGTAATGAGTTATACGTCACGCTCTGGGGTGGTGCAAAGGTAGTAGTTTATGATATTTTGAAAGAAAAAATGACGGCTGAAATTGCCACCAATAGCCATCCAAACGACATGGTTTTCACAAAAGATGGTAAATATTTATTCGTACCAAATGGCAATGACAATACCGTTTCAGTTATCGAAACTGCTTCTCACTCATTAATTGAGCATATTTCTGCTTCTTTATACCCAAATGCACCCGTGGGTTCAACCCCCAATGGCGTAGCACTTTCGCCCGATGAAAAAACCATTTATATTGCCAACGCCGACAATAATTGCTTGGCAGTTTTTGATATTTCTAAGAAAGGGAAAAGTGTCTCAAAAGGCTTTATTCCAACGGGTTGGTATCCAACTTCGGTGAAGACA